>NZ_CALXRM010000068.1 GCF_944390845.1 uncultured Brachyspira sp. | reverse complement strand
ATTATGATACACCTATGTTATACTTTAAAAAACTAAGGAATACTTAATGCAATATGTCTGGCTCCTGTGCAAAAAAAATTCTTACAAAGTTAAAAATTTTAAGTATATACTGAAAATTTTTAACTTTGTCAATTTTTTGTTGTTATTTTTCCCGCCGCAAAAAGAACCTTATATCCTCGATAAACTCGGATACGCTTCGCGAAAGTGCAATTATAGAATTAGTACTAAATCATACTAAAATAGTATTACAATAAGATAAATTATTAATTTTTGTACAATGATAAGTAATCAGCCGCACATATAGCGGACGTTTGATAAGAGTAAGCAATACTGTGCGGGAAGGTGGCACAGCTCGTGCTTGACAAACTTAAAAATTTTTAGTATATACTGAAACGATTTCATTTTGCCGACTACTGCACATTATGTAATATTAACAACTTTTTTGCCGCACAAAAAAGTTGCAAAAAAATGCAATTGCTAGAACTTTATATTTAAAATATATGTATTAAATGTAGAATATAATCTGAATTTAGACTAAAAATGCAGTCTTTTTGGTTCTTTGTGCCAACAAAAGAACTGGGGGTTCGGGGGCTAGTCCCCGAAAATAATAAAAACATAAAAACTATTTTTTGACAAACTATAGTTGTTTTGGTATATACCTAAACAACTATATTTTGTCAATTTTCAATTATTTATGAATGTAATTTTGATTTATTAATAGTATAAAATACTATTCCTTTTTAGAAAGTATGTTTTATATGTAAAATAAATTGTTTGTTTTTTGTATAATAATAAGTAATCAGCCGCACACTTTACAGTGCTTCCTTCGGTCGCGTATAGTTGGCATTTGATAAGAATAAGCGATACCGTGCGGGTTGGTGGTGCGGCTCGCACTTTTGACAATATATTGATTTTAGTATATTATTTTTTTTACTATTAATTAATAACGGAATAAAAATTATGAATGATATTCAAATACCAAATATTAGTATAAGTAATTTTAAATGCTTCAAAGAATTTTCTATTGATGGTTTTAAAAGATTTAATTTAATATTCGGTAAAAACAGTATTGGAAAAAGCAATCTTTTAGAGGCATTGTATGTATATTGTAATATGTATAGAAGCGACTCTATTATAACAGCTTCTTTTTTGTATAGAGATATAACTTTAGATGGTAATTTGGAATTGATTTTTCACAATTTTAATCATACTAATCCCATTAATATAAAAACCTCAAAAAAAGAATTAAATATATATCCTATAAAATCATTAATATATGATTCTCTATTAGATGGTATTTATTATCAAGTGCGGGATAATAATGGAGAAATTATAAAACTTCCATTACTTATTAATAATACTAGAGTTCTTGACAGCAGCTTTATACCTACAAATAATATTATTACATTCGATAGCCAAACTGTAACTTTTTCAGTTATGTACTCCCCTCTATTTAATTTTTTATTTTTAAATAATTATAGTTATTCTGAAAAAATAATAAAAAACAATGCCATAGAAACATTTAGCGAACTTCAAAATTCAAATATGGATAAAATACTGATAGACTGTATGAAAGCAATAATACCTAATTTAGAATCGATTAAAATATCATACGATAAAATTTGCGAAGTTGATATTGGATTTGACAGATATTTATCTCTAAATGCATTAGGTTCAGGAGTATATAAAATATTTAATTACATAGTTAATGCTTCATTGCTGCCTAATGGGGTTTTATTTATAGATGAAATTGATAATGGATTTCATTACAGTTCCTTACGTAATTTATGGATTTCTTTATTTAAAGTATGCTATACAAATAATATTCAGCTTTTTGCTACTACTCACTCTTATGAAGGCATAAAGGCTTTTAATGATATTTATAATGAAGTCAAAAATGAATATAATTCCAATGATGATATTCAAGGCATAAGAATAGAGGCTGACAAAAAAGAAATGTATAAATATAAAGCAGTAATATATAACAATGAAGAATTAAATAATGCTATGGATAATTGGGAGGTTGATAAATAATGCTTAATAATCCTATGGCTAAAAAAATTCTTCTCGTTGAAGGAAATGATAGAAGAGATTTATTTTCCATTTTAATTAATAAACAATTAGGCTTAAAATATGTAATAGGCAAATATGATAAACCTTTAAATAAAAAAATTTAATATAGGCTTTTTATAATGACTGAAAAAATTAATAACTTAAAACAATATATAAATGAAAGTTTTTTACTTACTCTTACCAATAAAGGTATATATAACCGTTCTATAAAAGATCTTGATAACATTATAAATAATACTCCGGAAAAAATAAAAATTGAAGAAGCTGATAATAAAATAAAAGTTATAATAGATTCTTCTGATGAACAAATAGAAGTTATGCTTGATGATGAAGATATAAAATCAAGCAAATGTTCTTGTCCTTCAAAAACTATTTGCAAACATATTATAATGTCGCTTTTGTATATAGAGCATTTAGATACAGAAAATAAAAAAAATGATGATGCAGTAATAAACAATACAATAGAAAGCAATAATGATACAAAAGAAAATAATACAGAAACAGAAGAAACAAATGATGATATAAAAAATAATACATTCGATGAAGTAAAAAATATCACTTATGATGAGATAAAAAAATTAAGCACTAAAAAAAATTTTGAATATGCATTGGATAGATTTCATGAAGATATTGAAGCAGAAATCAAAGAAGATGCTATGCTTGAAATTATTATACCTGAAGAAAATATAAAAATATATTTTCCAAAAAAAGACAGTATAAAAAAGGCTGTATGTTCCTGTAAAGATTCTTCTCTATGTTCTCATAAAATCATAGCAATATTAAAATACAAAGAAATGTATGATGCATTAGAAGAAATAAAAGAAGAAGATAAAGAAATAGATGAAAACATTTTAAAATTTTCTAAATTGTTCGTTGAAAATATATTTGAAAAAGGTTTTTATTCATGCAGTGAAAAAGATTTTGATATAGCAGAACAAATCAGTATAAAACTTCAAGTAAAAAATATGCCTGAAATAGGGAAAATGTTTAGAAGTATTGCTGAAAGTATTGATTCTATGCTAAATAAACATGCATCTTTTAATAAATTATTTGCATTTGCCACATTATCAAGACTGTATAATACAATAAAGGTAATAGAAAAAGCAAAACTAGAAAATGATAATAGAACAGTTAAATTATTAACAGGAGAAATTAGAAGCAAATATATAAACAGAAGCAATGGAGAATTCTTAGGTCTTGGTGCCTATCCTTGGATATCTTCTACTGGTTATTTAGGTGTAAGTGCTTATTTATATAATATAAATGCTAAAAAAGTATCTTTCTTTTCTTATGTAATACCAACATTCTATGATAATGCCAAAATTTCATACGAAGATGTAAGAAGCAATTACAGAAAAAAAACTCATTTTGAAAATAACATATCTATAGAAGAAGTTTCAAAATATAAAATGAAATTCTTAAATTATAAAGTTAATAATGAGGAGAGAATATCATCAAGTAAAAAAACTTCTGTTATATTAAATGATAGAATAGATTATACTCTTTTAGAAGAATTAAGAATAAAAAAAAGCAATGAAGAATTATTTGCAGAAAGTTATGATGATGTAAGAAATATAGAATTCAAATATGACTATTTCAATAAAAATGACAGAATAAAAATAATAATTGCTAAGTTTCAAAAAATAGAAAATGTTGAGTTTAATAAAATAGAGCAGATACTTTATTTTGATATAGTAAATGAAATAGAAGAAGATCAAGAAGAAAGATTAACATTGAATGTCAGATATAATGCTATTCATTCAAATGGTATTAAATATATAATGAACTATAAAAACTCAACTGTTGATAAAGACAGATTTATGCTTTTAGAAAAAAGTAAATATTATATACGGCCAATAAGCATAATAAATGCGAATGCTGTTATAAATATATTTTTTGAAGATTAATTTTATTTATACATTTAAAATATTAAAATTATTACTTATGGAGATTAAAAAATGAAAACTTATGAAAGATTCATAAAATACACAACTTTTGATACTACTTCATCAAGCGAGAATGAAAACCAAACTCCAAGTACCGAAAAACAAAAAGTATTCGGTCAATATTTGGTAGAAGAATTAAAAGGAATTGGTATTGATAATGCTTATATTGATGATAAGTCTTTTGTATACGCTTACATTCCAGCAACTAAAGGAAAAGAGAATAAACCAAAAATAGGATTTATAGCTCATTTGGATACTGTTGAAGATGCAAGCGGTGAAAATATCAAAGCAAGTATTGTTAAAAATTATGACGGAAAAGATATAGTATTAAATAAAGAAGAAAATATAGTATTTTCAACAGAAAAGTTTCCTAGCTTAAATAAATATATAGGAAATGATTTAATAGTTACAGACGGAACTACTCTTTTAGGTGCCGATGATAAAGCAGGCATTGCTGAAATAATGACTATGGCTGAAACCATAATGAATAATCCTAATATAGAACATGGAGAAATAAAAATAGCATTTACCCCAGATGAAGAAATAGGTTCCGGAATAGAATATTTTGATGTAGAAAAATTTAATGCTGATTTTGCATATACTGTTGACGGCGGAGAATTGGGAGAAATAGAATACGAAAACTTTAATGCTGCTTCTTGTAAAATAACAGTTAATGGTGTAAATGTTCACCCAGGATATTCTAAAAACAAAATGAAAAATGCCATTTTACTTGCTATGGAATTTAATTCTATGCTTCCGCCCGAACAAAAACCTCAATACACAGAAAAGTACGAAGGATTTTATCATTTGGGATATATTGAAGGTACTGAAGAAAAAACAAAACTTGAATACATTATAAGAGATCATGATATTGATAAATTTAATCAAAAAAAAGAATTTGTAAAAGATATAATAAATTTCTTAAATAAAAAATACGGTGATAATACATTTGTATTAGAATTAAAAGACACTTATTTTAATATGAAAGAAAAAATCCTTCCTAATATGCATTTGATAGACAATGCGAAAAAAGCATTTAATGAATGCGGAGTACAAGAAAAAATAGTTCCTATAAGAGGCGGTACAGACGGAGCCAGACTTTCTTTCAGAGGTTTGCCTTGCCCTAACCTTTCAACTGGAGGTGAAAACGCTCATAGCAGATTTGAATATGTACCTGTTCAATCTTTAGAAAAAATGACTGAGGTGTTATTAAAAATAATAAATATATACGCTGAATAATTTTATGAAATAAATATAATAAAAAATTCTATGATAATATTTTATATTGATTAATATTATCATAGAATTATTTTTTTATTTTAATTTTTAAGCACTGATTATAAGTTATTTAGCTGCATTTCCTGCCACATTCAACGAATCCCAAGTTCTAGCAAATGGTGGAGCATAACATAAATCAAGCATACCTAATTCATCAACTGTAAGTCCTGCATGTATACAAGCTGCTATAACATCGCATCTTAATACTGCACCTCTCTTACCTAATATCTGACCGCCTATTATCTTTCTGCTGTCTGACATATATACTAATTTTATATGTAAATCCTGATAATCCGGATAATAATGTGTATGGTCTATATCTTTTATTGTAACAGTTTTATAATTTATATTATTCTTTTTAGCTTCTTCTTCTGTTATTCCAGTACGTGCTGCTTCAAGTTCAAAAGCAAGTATACATGCACTTGTAAGGCTTCCTATAAACTTTTCATGACCGCCTACTAAATTTGAAGCTACCATTCTTCCTAATTTATTTGCTCCAGTTGCCAATGCTGCATAAGTTTGATTATCTAAAACTTTGCTGTATATACTAGCACAATCTCCGGCTGCATATATAGAATCAATATTAGTCTTTCCTTCCCTATCTACAAGTATAGCACCATTGTCCATTAATTTTATTCCAGCATCTTTCGCCAAATCGCTATTAGGAACAACTCCTATAGCAACAACAACATAATCAGCATTATATTTACCTTTATCTGTAACAACTGCTTTTACATTATTGTTATCATCAGCTTCTAATGAAATTACTTTTTCATTTAAATGTAAATCAACATTCTCTTTTATATGCTCTATAAGCATGTCAGAAAATTCTTTATCAAATTTATTTCCAAACACTCTGTCGGAACGCTGTATTATAGTAACATTCTTTCCAATATGTTTTAAAGCATGTGCTGCCTCTATAGCTATAAATCCAGCTCCCAATACAATAACATTTTTTATATTATTGTCTTTCATTTTCTCTCTCATATCTATAGAATCATTGAACTCTTTTAAAGTTGATACATTTCCAATATTTATATTTGCTATATTAGGAATTATAGATTTAGCACCTGTAGCTATCAATAAAGAATCATAATTATCTTCAAACTCTTTATTATTAATTAAATCTTTTACAAGTACTTTTTTATTATTAGGATCTATTTTTAATACTTCATGTTTAACTTTTAAATCTATTCCTGATTTTATAGTGGCTTCTGCAGTTCTAGCTATCATAGTATTAGGGCTTTCATAGAATCCGCCTACATAATAAGGCATACCGCAAGCACCCCAAGATACCACATCTGTTTTTTCATAAACTGTAATAACAGCTTCTTTATCTAATCTTCTTGCCTTTGCAGCAGCACTCATTCCAGCAGCCACTCCGCCTATTATTATAATTTTCTTCATATACGCTCCTTTGGTATTCATATATTACTATTAGTAATATAATAAAAATTTCATTTTTGTCAAAGTTAATTTTTAATAATTATAAAAAATATAATAAAATTATAAACAAGATATGCAGTCAATAACTTATTTGCAATAATACCAGATTATATTTTTTTCATTCAAATCAGCATTTATCTCAATTAAAAGTTGAAAAAATTTAAGTTGTATATATACTTATTAGTGTTTTTTCATTCAATTTTAAGGAAGTAAAATTATCATGTATACCACAGATAATAATTTAGAAGATAAAATAAAAAATATGATTGTATATCATAGTAATATGTGTAAAAATAACCCAAACAATCCAAAACCTATTGTAGATTTTGGAATTTTTTATACTCAATTGGGAAAACATACTCATGCTATAGAATTGTTCAAAAAGGCATTAAATATTAATAACAATGATTATAGTATATACAGACTTATAGGTCTATCATATATAAAAATGAAAAATTATTATAATGCTGTTACATACTTTGAAAAAGCTTATGAATTAGAAAATAATGATTATATTAGTTTGAATAATCTTGGACACTGTTATATAGAAATTGGAAGATATGAAGATGCTGTTAATGTATTAAATAAATCTTTTATGTTAGCCCCAAGGGAATATATCAATTGGCGTCATTTGGGTATGGCTCTATATCATTTAAATAGATTCGATGAAGCTATAGAATCTTTTGAAAGGGCAATAGAACTAAATAAATATGATTATACAAGTCTTTATTGGCTTGCTGTTACATATAAAGATACATATAAATATCATAAGGCAATAAAAATATTAAAAAAGATAATAGAAATAGAAAATGAAAATTATTTGGCTTATTTCAATATAGGTCTTTGCTTTTTTATGATTAATGATTTTAATAATGCATTATCATATTTTAATAACGCTTTAAATATAGATGATAATGACTATTTACTATATTATTACATAGGTGTTTCTTATTATCAGATTCAAGACTATATAAAATCCATTGATTATTTAAACATATCTATAGAAAAGAATCAAACTTATTCTTTCGCTTATTATTATTTGGGACTAGCTTATTATTCTGCTGGGCTTTATGACAATGCCATTGATATGCTGGAAAAAGCTACATCATTAGATGAAAGTAATAAAGAAGCATATATATCTTTATCAAATGCTTATAGTGCTGTTGGAGATTTAGAAAACTCAGCTATAGCATTAAAAAAATATGATATATATTAATTATTGGTTTCCTGAGTTTCTAAAGTGGTCTCATTGATTATAATACCATAACCGCTGATTTCTATTTTGTATTTATCATCTAATACTATTAAAAAATTTTTATCTTTTCTTTCTATATCAGTAATTTTTGAAGATGGATAGGAATTATCTATAACATTAACCATAGATCTATGTATGCAGCTTCTAGGAATGCCATTTTGCTTGGCTTCATCATTTATAGCACTAACTTTTTTCCAAAGACCTGTACTATAAAATATAAATTTATAACCAAAATCTATATCAACCTCATAGCCGCCGCCATTTTGATATAAAGATACTGTTTCTATATTATTACCGGGAAAATTCATGTTCAAAAAATTTTTTGCTCTCAAAGGCAAAGAATTTTCTGTTAAAGACTGAGAAAATAAAAATACATTGGATATCAAGATAGATAAACAAATAATGAATATTAATTTTACATATTTCATAATTATTATAATTTTCGTATTTTATTTTGTTTATGTTAGAATTTTTTAAAAAAGTAACGGCCGCAAAAAATATTTACGACCGTTTGTAAAGTTAAGCAAATGTTTATTTTGTTATTTTTTTTCTTCTTCTACTTGTTTGATCACATCATTATATTCATTAATTAATGATTTATACTCCTCCTCGTCTAATAAAGAATCATCATAGTCGTTTAAATAATCTAAGTCTTCTTTCACTTATTTAACGTCCTCCTTTTCTAAAATTAATATATTCTAGTTTTTTGTGATAATATTATCGAGTAATGTATTTAATCATTATATATAATGTTGCTTTTTAATTTTAAAAAACAATATATTGTTACTTTATGATAATTAACCCTCATATTATAATAATAACAAAAATTTTATATGAGTCAAAAAATTTTTTCTATAACTCAAATAAAAATTACAATAATTAACAATTAATATTCTCTATCTTCTACACAATAGTTAATTAAATCATTGTATTCATTAATTAATAAGATATACTCTTCTTCATCTAACAAATAAAAAGTGTAATCATTATCTAAAAAATTTAGAAATTTTGTCATAGTAAAACCTCCAATTTTTTATTTAACATATACAGCTGCAATTTATGTGATAAAGAACTATTATTTTGTAACTAATAATCACACTCTTAATATAAGAAAATTCAATAATAAAGGCAAATATTTTTTTCAACTTTTTTTACAAAAAAACCAAAAAAGTATAGATTTGTAAAAATATATACTTTAATTCTAAATTATTTTACAAAATCATAAAAAAGCCTATGCACTAATTGTACATAGGCAAAAACAAAAAGAGAAATTGAAAAAACTATTTAATCTTCTATACTATTAATAATATTATTATATTCATTTATCAATAAACTGTATTTTTCTTCATCTAAAAAAACATTATTCAAAACATCTAATAATTTTGTCATATAGAATCCTCCTTTTCATAGTACTCATATTTTTATTGTGATTTAAAAGCTTTATTTTGTGATTATTTATCACGTATTTATATAATACTAATATAATAATTTTTTATAAAAAATTTACAAAACAATAAAACCATATAGACTATTTATAAATAGCATTAAAAATTTTTAATTTGTTTATTCTTTTGAACTATTAAAAAGGAGTTATATTATACTACTCTATTAATAATGCGATAATTTGAATTGATTTACAATACAGTAAAATAGATTTTGAAACAAAGAGAATATAAAAAAAGCCTACACACATTAAGCGTGTAGGCTTATAAATTTCATTTTTTAATTATTTAAGTTCATTAATTTTTTTCATCATATCAGATTTTTTAGCAGCTGCTCTATTAGCATGTATAACTGATTTTCTTGCTGCTTTATCTAAAGCACTAGCATATTTTTTGAATTCTTCCATAGCAAGAGCTTTATCATTACTTTCTACAGATTTTAGAACTTTTTTCTTTTGAGTATTTAAGAAACTTTTAATTTTTCTATTGTAAAGATTTCTAACTTCATTTTGTCTTAATCTTTTAGATGCTGAAGCTATATTAGGCATTATCGCTCTCCATGTTAAAATAAAAAGCGGAGTTGACGGGGCTCGAACCCGCGGCCTCCTGCGTGACAGGCAGGCGCTCTAACCAAACTGAGCTACAACTCCAAATTAGTTAAGGAATGACTGTATTATACTACTATTCTATTTTTTGTCAACTACTTTTTTTTAAAATATCAATTTTTTTTAAAAAAATGAGGCTTAAATATGAAAATATATTCAAGCCTCATCAATAATCGATCAATTTACAGAATTAAATCATATTTGTACATCTTGACTATAATCTATGCCTTCAACTTCAAAACCATGCATATTCATATAATCTTTTCTGAACAATGCTAAATCTGCTATTTCTTTTAAATTATCTTTTGTTAATTTATTCCAAGAATCTAAAACTTCTTTTTGAACATCTTCTCTTAATTCCCAGTCATCTAATCTTATTCTGTTTTCACTATCAACTGGTACTGCTCCGCCATTATAAAGTTTTTCACTTATAAGTCTGTACATTTGCTCTATACAGCCCTCATGAATGCCTTTATTCTTCATCACTTTGAATAATATGCCTATATAAAGAGGAACTGTAGGTATAACTGCTGAAGATCTAGTTACTACTGCTTTATTTACTGATACATAAGCATGACCTTTAACTTTCTCCTGCATTTCTTTATCCAATTCACGAGCTGTTGCCTCAAGATGGTCTTTAGCCTTTCCTATAGTACCTTCTCTGTATACTGCTTTTGTCATTTCTGGTCCTATATAAGAATAAGCCACATTAATAGCATTTTCAGAAAGTAAATCAGCGTTAAGTAAAGCGTCTGTCCATAATTTCCAATCTTCTCCGCCCATTACTTTTACAGTAGATTTTATATCATCTTCATTTGCTGGATCAATAGATACTTCCAATAACTCCTCCGTCATAAAATCAACGCCTATACCGTTATATTTCTTTCCTATAGGCTTTAAAGATGAACGGTAAAGTGTTCCTGTTGATTCATCTGTTCTTACTGGAGCTGCCAAACTGTATATAACTAGATCTATTTTTTCTCCGTTAAAGAATGTTTTAGCTTCTTTTATTACTTCTTCTTTTGAAGCATTTAAAAATGCATCTAATATCAAGTTTTTATCTTCTATTCCGTCTCTTTTAGCACAAGCTGTGAAAGCTTCATTGTTATACCAACCTGGTGTAGCTGTTCTTCTTGCTGTAGCTTCTTTTTCAAATGATACGCTCATAGTTTTTGCACCAAGTCCATAAGCTATAGCTATTCTGCTAGCAAGTCCGTATCCGCCTGAAGCTCCTAATATTAAAGCGTTTTTAACATTAGATTTTACTTTTGGCTGTGATTTTACATAGTTAATTTGATTTTCTACTTCTTTAGCACAGCCTAATGGATGAGCTGTTATACATATATTATTTAATATTTTTGGCTCTACTACCATAGTTTTTTCTCCTATCATTGTTATTTTCTTTAATAAATTACAAACTAATTTTAATATACTTTATAATAAAATTGCTTTTTTTTCAATGAAAATAAAATTAAAATGAAATATTCATCTAAACGTATGGTAAATAAATCATAAATATAATATAAATAACATTAATAATAACTCTACATATATACAAAAAATAATACATACGGTGTATATATTCTAAATTCTAATCACATTAGGGCGGGTATGCTTTTTCTAAATTCGCAATAGATAAATTTAAATCATAATTTTTAATTAGATATAAAAGATAAAAGGGCGGGCATTTAAATTAATACAAAAAATCAAATTACACCTGCCCCACCCTCTAGGCTTTCAGCATAATATACAATTTTTGTATTATTTTTCTTTTTAATTTTTAAAAGTTATTTCAGCTGCCCACCCAAGATTTTTTTAAATTTATGGTCTATACACCGCACGCATAACAAAGCTAAACAAATAAAATTATTTGTTATTTAAATTTTTATTAAATTTAAGACTTCATTAACCGTGCGTTCAAAAAAGTAAAAAACAAAATTTACTTTAAATATTCTATTAATTCATTTTCAATACTTATCATAACTTCAGCAAATTCTTTTATATTTTGAAAATCTTCCCCGTTTAATTTTGCTGAAGGAATTTTTAAAGCATATTTGTATATACCGCAATCAGCATATCCATTATAAGCATTATTTAAAACACCTATTCTTGTAATTTTATTTTCATTGCTATAATTAAATTCTTCCAATGGATAAATAAAACCTGCCTTTTTAGCATTAAGTGTATAAGCATAAGAAACTATTTGATGCTTGTCGTTTCTGTCTATGCTTTCATTATCATAATAGTTTAATCTTTTGTATTTGGCATCAAGAACTATATTATTGTTATTTTCATCTGATAATTTATAGAAGTCCGGATAAACCCTCCAAGAATTATCAAGTAATTTAATACCGTTTTTTGAATTTCTATTTTCAGCATGAATAAAATTTTCTTTGCTTAAAAAAGTATTTAAATATTCTTCAAATAACCAAGCCCCGTCAAATAATAATCCGTATACTGTATTATCATTGCTGCCGTATTTTAATTTTTCATGCTTTAATATCTGAATACATATTTTTCTTAAAGGCTCATATTCATAATAGTATGGGTGCGATAATTTTTTTAAGTTTTTATTTATAATGCTTTCTCTTTTATTTCTATCATAACTAGAAGTACTATAAAATATCTGCTGAACATAATTTTTTATTTCACTGTCATAACTTAAAATATATCTGTTTTTTGTATTTATATATTCTATAGTATGCCTTATTAATTGAGTGATATTATTGTCATAACTGTATTCTCTAGTATTGTACGAAATTTTACCATTAAATGGAATATTATTTTTAATGTATCTATTAATATCAATAGTTCCTTTTATATTAGAATCATTATGTTTTATTAATTTGTACTGTTTGAAAAGTCCCTGTCTTAATGCTTTCTTAAAAAAACTAATAAACATGTAAATCAAAAAATCAAATGAATCGTCATAATCCTTACTATGCTCCAAATTAATGATATTAAGATTAAGCACTTTCATAAGCATGTAGTGCAGAAAATAATCTTCATTATCATTTACAGCGAACCTTGAAGAAATTTTTATTTGAATATTTTTATAGCCTATAAATCCCATTATATTATTAGTTAATAAACTATCATTAACAATATCAAATATTCTGCTTTCTTTTTCTAAATCCTTACTTTCTTTTATAGAGTTAGGAAATATTATAATATTATCTTTCACATCAGAAAGAGTTTTTCCAGCAATTTCTTTGATTGAAATTATATCTTCTTCAGAAATATTTTCTTTTATATTTATTAATTTTTCATGTTTAGTATTATCTTTTAATTTAATCATTTTATTGTTTGTGTTAATTTTTTATTATAAATTTCTTCAACTTTTTTGTCGTGCAAAAAAAGTTGCAAAAAACACAATTACCATAGCTTATTATTATTTTGCATTGAAACAAATATATTAAAAAATTATTAATTGTTATAATATCAATTACTATCATTTTGTTTATTTAGATTTTAATTATCACTATCTTGTAATGTATTACTATCAGATTGTGTATTATTATCGCAACCTGAATTATAAGCCTTTTTTAATTCATCAAGTTTACTTTCAGCATCAGGCATTCCTCTCAAGTACTCATACAAAAGTCCTCTCAAATGATTCTCCCATAAACTTTTAAATGCATCTGTTTTATTATCGCTTGAACTTTTATAATAGTTTTTTAATTTTAGGAAATAAGAAGCTCCTATATGATAGGAAGAATTAAAGCCTTCAATTTTTTCTATTGTATCATTTAATTTATTCATTATATCAATTGCATATTGTTTTATATTTGAATCTAAACTTTTTAATATATCCTCTTGGGTTTCTTTAGCCTCAACCTCTTTCCAAGCGAATCTCCTACGCATAGCAAAGTCCATACTTTCAACGCTTCTGTCAATATCATTCATTGTGCCTATTATATAAACATTATCCGGCACAAAAAATCCGTCTTCAAATTCATCATCTTCTTCTATTTCATCATTATTAATTAAATTATTATATTGAGTTTGTACTTTTCCGCTTTCACCTCTGTATCCGGGGTCAATAGCAAAGAATAATTCTCCGAAAATTTTTGAAATCTCTCCTCTGTTAATCTCATCTATAATAAATACAAATTTACTGCTTCTATTTTTTAAAGCTTCCTTACAAAATTTCTTAAAAATTCCGTCCTTTCTTTCAAATCCAATATTTCCATTGCTATCTTTAATAGGTCTTAATCCCTCAACAAAATCAGTATAATCATAAGATGGATGAAATTGTACAAATCCGTAATCATTATTATTCATCATATTTACATCTTGTTTTTTTCCGCTTATTAAGTCAAAATTTTCTAATAATATTCTTCTTACTATATATGAATCAATATCCTTTAAATTTTCATCAAAGAATTTTTTTATATTTTTATTTAATTTATATCTGTTATCATTTTTTTCTATATTGAATATACTGCATATATTCTCTTGATAGCATAGGAAAATATGTGTAGGGGTGATATGTATTATATATTTTTATTGCCATATAATCATTTCTTTTATTAAAATCTAATACAGAATCTTTAAAATCATAATCTTCTATTGTAGCCATATTATATAATTCTTTACCTATTTCTTTTATAAGTTCGTCATCAGTTTTATCAGTTTCATTTACTAAATTACCTGTTTTTTTATCATAATAGAGTAAGTATGTTTTGGCTCCTCCTGCAAAAAATCCGCCTAATAATTTTCTTTTAAGTCCGAATTCAATCCAATAACAAAAAGAATTATTATCTCCTCTGCCTACAGCATAATCATCTATACTTATATTTTTCAAACTCTCTATAGGAAATTTATTTATAAACTCTTCTCTTAATTTATCACCTTCTTTTTTTAAATTATCTAAACGTTCCTTATTGCTATTATAATAATCTATTATAAATTGTTTATAGTCTTTAATATGAGTATTATCTTTCATCATTTCTTTGGCTATTTCTTTAGCTAAATGGGTTTTTCCTGTTCCAGGTGCTCCTGTAAGTATAAGATTATAATTTTCTTTCAAAAGATTAATATATTTTTCCATACTAGAATCCATTTGAGTCTTCCTTATATAATTTGATATTTTATCTATTAATTTTTTATCTTGAGGTTTATCATTTTTTAATTCATAAATTGCAGGTACTATCTGGCTTCCCTCATTTGAACAGCCTTCGAATGATAACTCTCTGTTATTCAATATTGTAAAATCTTTTAATTTTCTAGCTTGAGGTTTAAAACCATCATCATAATCATATAAGTAGGCATCTGAATCTACAATACCTGCAAAATAATTACGTCTTTCCCAACTTACTCTTTGACTTACTATAACAATATCACCTAAATTTATCTCATTTTTAAATGTTATACCTAAAGTTTTATCATCATGCCAACCTATCAAACATATATGTTTTTCTTCCATAAGTTCAACAAAATCAGAAACAGGATAGTTTGTTTTATCATTGGCTACATTTGGACTTAATACCCAATATCTCATAAGATAACCTAATTATTAATCTTTATTTTTTATACAATTTAATATTTCATCTATTAATTTTTTATCTTGAGGTTTATCATTTTTTAATTCATAGATTGCAGGTATTATTTGGGTTCCCTCATTTGAACAGTCTTCAAATGATAAATCTTTATTATTCAATATTGTGAAATCTTTTAATTTTCTAGCTTGAGGTTTAAAACTATCATCATAATCATATAAATAGGCATCAGAATCTACAATACCTGCAAAATAATTATGTCTTTTCCAATTTACTCTTTGGCTTACTATAACAATATCACCTAAATTTATCTCATTTTTAAATGTTACACCTAAAGGTTTGTCATCATGCCAACCTACCAAACATATATGTTTTTCTTCCATAAGTTCAACAAAATCAGAAACAGGATAGTTTACTTTGTCATTAGCTACATTAGGACTTATTACCCAATATCTCATTATATACTCCTTAAAATAAAATTATATTGTAATACTAAGTATATAAATATTTTTTACAATTTCAATGTATTATAATATATTTTTTACTACTTAATTATATTTTTAAGCATAAAGTTAGTATATCATTTTTGTATTCAAAATAGGGAATTTTAAACTTTTACTAAGTACTATGTATCATTAAAAAAAATTATATAAAATATTAAAATAGTAAAAGACATTATCCCGAACGTACATTGCATTTTCCATAAGAAAAAACACTACCGTTCGGTTTTGTGATAAGCTAGTATCCCACCCAATCGTTAGTTAAACTTTAAAATCTCTTTAACGCACGGTTAACTGATTTATAAATATAATAAAAATTTGAATTCAAAATAATTCTATATTTTTAGATTTGCTATCCGTGCGGCGGATAGACTATAATTTAAAAAAAACTTGGGCAGGCAGCTAAAATAAGAGTTGATATATTTTAAGATTTAAATATTGTAAAGCTAATTATAAAAATTGTGAGCCTCTGGCAAGAGCCTTTGAGCGAACAATTTTTATAGCAATAATAAATAATAATAATTTAAAAATATCAGAATTAACTAAAAGCCTAAAGGGGCAAGTATAAATAAAATTATTATAAATACTTATCTACTATTTTTTGATAAGTACCATTGGCCTTTATTGTTTTTAGACCGCTGTTAATTTTATCAAGTAAAATATTATCTTCTTTTATTACAGCTATGCCATAACCTATTTCAGGATATTCTATAGTATCAACTATTTTTAGATCATTATCATATCGTATATAGTTAATGCCGGTAAGTTTATCAATCAGAACAGCATCAATACTTTCTACTTTTAAAGAAATAAAAGCACTACCTGCAATCTCAAATCTTTTCACCTGACGAATACCTTCCATCTTTGATAATATCCTGTCTGAAACGGTATCTTTTATAACACCTACAGTTTTTCCTATTAAATCATTAGTTGTTGTTATATTTGTATTTTCTTTAGTTACTGCAATACTTTGACCAGCAGTTAAATATCGATCAGAAAAATTTACAACCTTTTTTCTATCTTCTGTTATAGCCATAGCAGCTATAATAATATCTATATCATCTCTAAGAAGTGATGGAATAAGATCGGCAAATTGCATAGGAACAAATTGTATTTAAAAATCCGATACATTAGCTATTTCATGCATTAAATCATAATCAAATCCGCCTGCATTATTATCATTAGTTAAATGAAGTACTGGATAATCATAAATATATATACCTACTTTTAATGTTTCATTAGAAAAGCTGTTATTGTCAATCTGTATCTCATTTGTTATAGTATTTTCTGAATTATTTGTATTGGAATGATTACTACAGGATGTAAAACTTATTAAACTAAATAGTATAAAAATAATAATCTTTTTCATTTGTATAAAAAATGTTTTTCAATATTTGTTAAAAATTAATATACATCTAATAAAAAGTCAAGCAGTTATTTTTTTATATTAAAATAAAAACTAATAATACCATATACTTGATTTCTATTAGTATACTGATAATACAAATATATTATATTTAAAAATTAATCAAAAATAATTATTGATTGGATTTAGTTTCTTGATTAGTTCCTAAATGCTTTTGTATCAAAGTATTATAAGAACCATTATTCATCACCTCATATAAAGCCTTATTTATTTCATTTAATAATGCTGTTTCATCTTTTCTAAAAGCTATAGCATAATTTTCTTCTGGGAAAGTAATGCCTTCTGCCAGTTTAAGGTCTTTATCATAAGAAAGATAATGATCGCAAGTAACCTTATCAAACATAGCAGCATCAACTTTTCCAACTTTTAATGAAAGTAAAATACTGCTTACTGTCTCAAATCTTTCTATTTGTATTTCAGGATTTTGTGAAATAATTGTATCAGCAATAGTCCCCTTTATAACTCCTACCTTTTTGCCTATTAAATCTTCTTCTGTATTTATTCTATCTTCATTCTGATTTAGTAATATAGCCTGTCTTGATGTATAATACTTATCAGAAAAATTCACCTGCTTTTTTCTGTCTTCTGTAACAGTCATACCAGCAATAATAGCATCTATTTTTTTAGCTTCTAAAGCAGGCATTAACTGTTCAAATTGCATAGGAATAAAATTCATTTTAATACTTGAAATTTTAGATATCTCATTCATCAAATCATAATCAAATCCGCCTATAGTACCATTAGATAAATATCCAAAAGGATAATCATAAACATATATTCCTACATTTATAAATTTATTTGCAAATGTTTTATTGGTCGATACAGAATCTGATTTATTATTTGAAGAAGAATTATTACAAGATATAATTAATGATAATATAATTACCATAATTGTTTTTACAATTTTTATCATAGTTCTATTCCTAAATAGTTATATAAAATTAAAATAAGGACAATTTATTAATTTATTATTTATTTTTTCATACATTAAAAATATTTTCAAAAACGCACTTCTTATATTATAGTACATAAATAACATAAAAACAATATTTTAATGTCAATTTTGTTGTTTAAGAGCCATAGATATTGCACACTTTTATTTTAAAAAAAGAAGGTATTCCTTATAATTTAAATTGCTATAAA
>NZ_CALXRM010000067.1 GCF_944390845.1 uncultured Brachyspira sp. | reverse complement strand
TTTATCTTTACTTAATTTACTTCGTTTCATACTTAAATTTTAACAAATTTAAGTTATCTAGGACAGCCCCAAAATTTAATATAAGAATTAAATAAGTTTAATTTTATTATAGTCATACTTCATTGTGGGCGAACATAATAATAATAAAAGCGAGCAGAGCCACCTATATACTTTGCAGAATGCGGACAAAGTCAGTATATAGGTACTTTCAGGCGATGCGAGTATAACAATAATAGGAGATAGCAAACAGTGAAAAAATTAAGTAAATCATTTATAGATAAAGATATAATAATTTTGTTAGCAGTAGTAATTTTAGTAGCTGCTGTCATAATAATTCTTAATATACCTAAAAATAAGGCTAAAAAAATCCTGTAAGATTCTATAAAAATAATTTTTTCATGCTTAAAGATAAAGTAAATAATATATATATTTATGTCTATGAACAAAAGAAAAATGATAATCATAATGATTTATACTTGCCTAAAGATAATGTGTTTCCATATCTAGGAAAAGTATATATAAATAATGATAATGGCTTTATTATAAATGATGTTTATTTTTCATCTGAAAGAATAGGAGTTGACAATTATTATGATAGAGATCATCCAATTTTAATTAATAAACACTCATCAGAGGGTAGCAGATCTTATGGATATGATCCTGAAACTTTTGCTGAAATAAAATTCAAAACAAAATTAGATGATACATCAAAATCACAAATTGAGTATGTTATAGAGTTTAAGCCTTATGACAGTATTGTTGATTATGTTGGTGATAATATCAAAAAAACTTTAAGAGAGCCTGTAAAAATAGAAGGAACTTTTGAAATCATAAGAGAAGATGAAGCAGAAATAATAAGACTGCATAATACAGACATATTGGGTTTGTATAATGATAAAAGTATTTTATTCAGTTCTGAGAGAATATTCTCTCTAAATGTATTTAATTTTGATTATCTCTTTATAAATGGAAAAGAAAAAATAAATTCATCTATTAATGGAGTTAGAAAGTTTTCAGAGGAGTTTTTGAAAGATAAAATAAATGAAAATAAGGATATAGTTGCATCTTATGTAAAAGAATCTAAAAAAAGACATTGGAAATCATTAATGAATGAGAATATATTAAATTATATTGACAATTATGCTGATTATTATAATGAACTTAAAGAGTTTAAAAGTTTTAATATATTATACTATGATGATAAAACAATATCTTTATATAAAAGAGTTTCAAAGCTAGAAGATTTGCAGATTGCTGAAGTAAATAATATCTTTATGACATTTGAGGTGGAAACTCAAAAATTAATAAGTCCTTATCTTAAAGACTTAGTCAATGATCCTGAAGCATTATTAAAAAAATATAATGCCACTAGTGATTTTTATTCTAATATAGATAGTTTAATTTTTGGAGTAACAGATTCATTTATTATAATAATGAAAGAAAAAGGATACGGAAAAATATTTATTGATAATAAGAATATAAAAGATTATATAAATAAAGAGCATTATTTAGCTTATTTGTTTGATTAATTTATATGGTATAAATTAGAATTAAAAAATTTGATTTTGTTTTAATTATTATTTATACTATTAATGAGTAATTGTTAAGGAAGAATTATGACAGTAAAAGAAGAATTGATAAATATTATAGACAATATGCCAGAAGAAAATCTAACAAAAATTATTGATATGATAAAAGAACAGCAATATCTTGATGAAGCCATTAATATGGAAGCTAATGGGAAAGTTATAGTTAAGACTTTAGAAGAACTTGAAGAGTTTGAAAAATGAAAATAGTTTTTAATGAAAGAGCTTGGCAGGAATATATGTTCTGGGTATCTAATGATAAATTGATTGTAAAGAAGATTAATGAACTTATTAAAGATATTATTAGAGATCCATATTCTGGTATAGGTAAGCCTGAAAAATTAAAATATGATAAAAAAGATCTATATTCCAGACGAATTAATTTAGAGCATAGATTAGTTTATCATATAGAAAATGATAATTTAATCATTACTTCTTGCAAATACCATTACAATAAAGAATAAATTATATTAATTAATTTTATTTTCAGAAATTATTTTTATCACTTATTTTCAATAAAGTTTATAGATATCACAGGAACTTATAACTTTTGTAGACTGATACATTATAATAGCAAATGAGGTTTAATGAATGAAAAGTATATTATATAACGAATATTTTGTTTTGATTATTTCTATTATTATTTTAGTTATTATTTTTAAAATCTTAATGAAAAATAAATACCGTCCTTATTTTGAAATAAAAAATATAACTTTTACCGTACTTAAAGATAAGATTAATAATATATACATTTACTGCAATAAATTTGAAAATATTGATGAAGGTATACATTATTTGTATAGAGGAAAAATTTTTATAAATAATGAGGATTTATTTGGTATTTATGAAATTAGAGGAAACAGCAGTAAAATAGAAGTTTTTGATTATTATACTGAAGATGAATTTATAAGATCTAAAATAAAAAATATTGCTGAAATCAATTTAAAAACAAATAATAATATTTCAAAATATCTTATGGAGATTAATTCCCAAAAAATAGAAGGAGTTTTTGAATTAATAAATGAACCTAAAATAAATATAAAAAAATTTAATATATACAAATTTGGATATTTAAAAAAATATGGAGAATTAAGCATAATTCTTAGTTATTTATTCAATTTTTATTATGCATTTATAGACAATAAAGAAAAAATAAATTTTGATATTAACGGCGAATCTAGTTTTTCAGAAGATTTTCAGTATAAAAAAGAAAATGAGCTTTCAGATGAAATTAATTCATTTTTGAAAAAATTTCCTGTTTATGAATTAAGAAAATATTTTATTAAAATTAAAGATTTATATGCTTTTAATATATTATACTTTGATGAAAAAACTATTTGTATGTATAAAAGACTTATAAAAATAGAAGATAGTAAAGAAATTACAATAAATAATGTTTTTCTTATTTATGATTTGAATAATCAAAAATTAGTGAATCCTTATTTTAAAGACTTACTAAATGATGCTGAAAAATTACTAAAAGAATGTAATGTTCCTATTGATTTTTATTCTAATATAGATAATTTAATTTTTGGTATAACAGATTCTTTTATTATAATAATGAAAGAAAAAGGATACGAAAAGATATTTATTGATAATAAGAATATAAAAGATTATATAAATAAGGATCATTATTTGTCTTATTTAATTAATTTTTAGTATATAATAAATACATTATGAGTAATAGATTAAAAACTATAATAAATATATTTGCTGTTATTATTATTGTTGCATCTGTCAATATTGTTATTTCTTCTTTTTCAATGATGATATTTTATAATAAAAGTAATTTATTTTATATAATTGATATAATTGCTTTACTTTTTATAATAAACTCTGTAGTACTGCTTTATAAAAAGAATTATAAAGCATTTATTATAGGCTTTGTTTTGATATTATCATTTAGTTTTGTATTTGCTGCTTGCAATTATGTTATATATGCATGGAAATCAGAAAAAGCTAAAATTGTAAAAAAAGATAAAGAAGTACATAATTCTTTAGATAGAGCATTAGCTAAAGAACGTTTTTTTAAAGCTGCTGAAAAAGGAGATATTGAAAGAATAAAAGAATTAATGGATTATGTTGATATTAATACTAAAGATGCTTATGGAATTAATGCTTTGATGCATGCTTTGATTTTTAATAATTTGGAATCTGTAGAATTTTTATTAGAAAATGGTGCTGATGTAAATTCAGCAGATTATGAATATCAAACGCCTTTAATGTATGCAGTACAGAAAAATAATGCAGAAATTGTAAAGCTTTTAATTTCTAAAGGTGCAGATGTTAATGCTAAAGATATGAGAGATAGAACGGCTTTAGATATAGCAAAATTAAAAGGTTATGCTGATATTGCTGCAATTTTAAATAATGCCAAAAAGAAAAATATAAAGAAATAAAACTATTTGTAGAATATGTTTTATAAATAATATTTTACTTGGTTGTGTTAAATTTAATAATTTGTGAATAAATAGTAAAATAATTATAAAAAATACTTGCTTAATTTCCTTTTATAGTATATTATCATTTCCTAAATAATTATCAATTTTTAGAGGTTTGTGAAAAATGAAAGTTTTAGGTAATTATATATATACTATAATAAAAGGATTTATTATAGGAGCTTCAATGCTTGTGCCGGGATTCAGCGGCGGAACTATGGCCATGATACTTGGCATATATGATAAATTAATTGCTTCTTTAAGCGGAATATTAACGTTTTCAAAAAATGAAAATTATTTTCTCAAAAATAAACTTAACTTTTTATTTTTAATATTTTTTTGTGTAGGTTCGGTTTTAGGTATGGTAATAATATCTAAGCCTTTATCTAATTTAATAGATAAATATTATACAGTTTCTTCTTTCTTTTTTATGGGTGCTGCACTTGGAGGATTTAATACAGTTTATAATAAAACCAAATCTTATAAATTTGATTTTTTAAGCATTATATATATTCTTTTAGGTGCTGCTATAGTATATTTGATATCTATAATACCGGAAGGTTTTTTCAGTAACTCAGGAAATAGAAGTGAAATGTTTATGTATTTTATACTTATAGTAGCTGGTTTAATTGTAGCTATTGCTATGATACTTCCAGGTATAAGTGTTTCTTATATGTTTTTGCTTTTGGGTATTTATCGGGAAACCATTGATGCTGTACATAATTTATATTTTCCATATTTGATTCCTTTAGCTATAGGTTCTATTTTGGGAGTGGTGCTTACTACAAAATTGCTTGAATATTGGATGGAGCATTATGTTAAATCTTCTTATCTTATAATATCAGGTTTTGTATTAGGTTCTATTATACAAGTTTTCCCTGGACTTCCAAAAGGCATAGAATGGGTATTATGTCCTATAATGTTTTTAGCAGCTTATTTGCTTATAAGACTTTTACAGAAATTCGATCCTGATAATAGATAATTTTTATAATATTATTCATATATTAACTTTATATTATAAACATTAAAATAATATGGATACCTGCTGAAAATTTCTATATCAAAATTTTTTTGATTGTTGTTTTCTTTATAATGCTTAATTTTTTTGCTTGCATTGAAATTAAAATCTATTTTTAGAAAAGAGTTTATATTTTTTTCGTTTATATTATTAAATATATTCTCTGGTATTTTTATAATAAAAGTATTATTTTCTTTTATAGATTTATAATTATTGTATCCGTCTGTAATTTCTACATTAAATAGAGTAGGGTATATATTTATTTTATATGTATTTAATATTCTGTCTGATTTGATTATATTTATTTCTAATACTTGATAGTTTTGATTTGAGTCATTAATTTTTAATTCAATGTCTGCATCTCGGTCAAATGTTTGAATGAATAAATTATTAGTATCAAAATTATCATCTTCTAAAAATAAATTATAATTATATTCATCTTTATGAAAACCAATTATATTTGATTTTTCTCTGTATATATCATAACCTTTATATTTTAAATCATTTAATTTATAAAGATCATCATTCATTATAGAAAATGCATTTATATAAAAAATGAATATTATAAAATATTTAAACATTATGAAATTTATTTATTGATCAACTGTAAATATAACAGCTCTGTTTGCCTCAGAAGCATTTTTCCAAAATTCTATACTTCTATAGAAATAATCCCAAGTATATTCAAAATCTTCATCGTTTAACGGATATTCATAATCTTTTTCATCAATTTTAAAATATTTTTCTTTGAACTTTTCTTCTGTTATAGTTTCTATTTTTGATGCAATATCTTTAACTACATTTGCTTTTTTTAATGTGATAATATAATCTTCCTCATCATCTCCATTTCCGTATAAAACATCGCCTCCCATTATGATAGAACCGAAAGGATAATTATCATCGCCGAATACTAAAAGCCCATCACTAGAAAGACATCTATGCATAGCGTCCCAAGATTTATCAAGTTCATAAATATATTTTGTATGTTTTGCAAAATATATTCCTTCTAAATCTTCAGAAATAAAATCGGGTCTTTCAAACCTTGAAGTTTTTAATAATTTATTTAAATCCTTATCGCTTAAAGCAAAGAATACACCAAGACAACCCATGCAACACCTCCATTGTAATTATTTAATTGTATTAGAAAAATAAAAATTGTCAGAATATATAAATATTGTATTTTTATTAAAAAATATTTATTTATTATTTATGTATAGTAGATACTCATAATTTTTTATTTTTATTATAATTTATTTATTTCTTCTATACTTAAACCTGTTATTCTGCTTATATCTTCATTACTCATATTCATATTTTTTAAATTTAATGCTATGTCTTTTGCTTTATTTATTTCGCCTTGTTCTATACCTTCTTTTATACCTTCTTCTTTTCCTAATCTTCTTTCTTCTTCAAGCATTATTTGATTACCATATAAATATGCTTGTCTTTTATCATATTCATTCATCATTATTCTATCTTTTATAAAGTTATTATATTTTCTTTGTACTTCTTCCATTATAGGTTTTTCTTTTACTAAATCAGACATAATTTCCTCCTTATTATCTTTATCTTTCATTGTGAAAAATTTGAGCCAGCAATTTAAATCAGGTTTTAGTAAATTATATTGAAATTTTTTTAGTTCTACTATATGAATTTGTAAATGGTCTGTAAGAAGTTTTTTATTATTTGTGTCATAAATCATATAGCAAGAATGAATATTATCCTCATCATCTAAGTTGAAATTAAGAAGATTGATGCTAATTACAGGAGTAAGCGAATCATATTTTTCGCCTTGTTTTAAAAGCTTGCTGTAATTAGATGCCCAATAATATAGTATGCGTTCTGGAAATCTTGAATTACCTTGAAGTTGAATTTCTATAATAACAACAGATCCATTTTGAGTTATACATTTAACATCAACAATCGTTTCTTTATCATTATAATTTTCTTTATAATTAAATGGATTTAAAATCTCTACTGCTTTAAAAGTTTTCATATTAGAATCAAGCATTATTGAATTTATAAAATCTAACAATATTGCTTCGCTTCCTTTGTCAGAGAAAAGATATCTTACAAAATAGTCATTTAAAACGTTAATATTTGATCTACTCATAATTTTATTATACTAAATTAATTATAAATGTAAAGTTATAATTATAGTGTTTTAATATTTTGAAAATATGTATAATATTTTATTTTGATATAAATAATTATTAAATATCATATTATAATTTGATATTATTATAGATAATAAAAAATTATACCCCATATAGGTTATATATGAGGTATAAAATTAATTAGGTTAATATTTTTAAGATGATTAAATTCTAAATTATTTGAAAAACTCAGAGAAAGGATTTTTAAAGTTGAATTTGAACTTACCTTTTTCAGCAGTTTTTTTATGAGGTACATTAACTTGAGTAGCTTCATCTAAACTCATCATAAGTATACCTATAACAGCAGAATAAGCAGGATTATTTGCTATATCTCTTATTCCTTCTATTTTATCAGGAACACCGATTCTTGCAGTAATAGGAGCAGCACCTTTAACAGCAGTTTGATAAGCTTTAGCAAGTTCAACAAGTCCTGGAAGTAAAGCTCCTCCTCCAGTGAATACCATTCCGGCAGAAAGAGAATCAATATATTTCATTTTATTTAATTCTTTTCCGCATAAACTAAATATTTCTTCAACTCTAGGCTGTATAATTTCTGTTAATACTCTTTTTGGTATAGTACGCATTTGACCGCTTGCAGTAGGAACTTCAATTATTTCCTTTTCGCCAACCATATCTATAAAAGCAAAGCCATGATCTTTTTTTAATTTTTCTGCAGTAGGTACAGTTATTCTCAAACCTTCTGCTATATCATTAGTTATATGCTGGCTTCCAACAGGTATAACTGCAGTATGCCAAACAGAACCTTCAAGATAAACCATTAATGATGTAGTTGAATGTCCCATATCAAATACTACAACACCAAGTTCTTTTTCGTCTTCAGTAAGACAAGCCTCAGCACTTCCTCTTATATTAACTATAAAATCTTTTCCGGAGAAACGCATTTTATTTAAAGTCTTTCTTAAATGTTCGCTTACATGTTTAAGTCCTGTAATGATATGTACTTTAGTTTCTAATCTGGTTCCAGACATTCCAACAGGATTTTTTATTTCATCTTGACCGTCCAAAGAATATTCCTGTTCTATGGCTTCAATAATTTCTCTGTCAGCTGGTATCAATATATTTTTAGCACTTTCTAATACTCTTTCTATTTCAGCAGGAGTAACTTCTTTATCTTTTGTATTAACTCCAATAACTCCTTTACTATTTAAACCTTTTATATGATCTCCGCCTATTGTGGCTATTATATCAGGAGCTTGTAAGCCAGCCATATGTTCAGCTTCATTTATAGATTTTTCTATAGCATTAGCAGCAGCATCTATATTTATAATTACACCTTTTTTTATACCTTCGCTTTCACTTTCGCCTATACCTATAACATCTAATTTATCACCATTGACACGGGCGATGACAGTTTTTATTGATGCAGTACCAGCATCTAGTCCTGCTATAATTGGCTCTTTCAAGGTAAACTCCTAAATAAAAATAATATTATGTTAATAATGTCGGTAAAAATAAAACTATGATTAATAAATAATTTTATGAATAAGGATTTATATTTTATATATAAAAATTATAGTATAACCCATCTGTTATTTTCATAAGACATTATAAAAGTTTGTCTTGCTTTTGATGTAGTATCTTCAACTCTGTCATATACAGAAGAATCAACATCTATATACGCTTTTTGTCCGTCTAATTTTATACCATAAACTTTATCTATTGTAGTTTCAAATTCAAAATCTAATGAAGGATCGCTTTGTACATAATCATCAGCATTTTTTATATTTCTGCTTTTTCTTAATACCTCTTTATAATTTGTAGAGTAGAATTTCTCATAAGCAATGCGTACAGTTTCTTTATTATAAGGCATAGCATAAAATTCTTTTAATGATGATAATGCTAATTGCTTTAATTTTTCTTCATCGTATTCTTTCACTTCTATGTTTTCACTGCTGTTTTCATCACTTAAAATAATTTCTACTCTATTTTTAATATTTTCTTCTTCAGTATTTTGATTTTTATTGCATGAAATAAATGAGAGCAATATAAGTGATATTAAAAATATATATTTAAACATTTATAGTCCTTCCAATATAGATTTCCTAGTATTTTGAGGAGGCATAGATTCTTTCTCTTTTATCCTTGTATCAGAAGTAGTTGTAATATTGTTCATATCTATATATTTTACAACGCTTGGTCTTTCTAATATTATTCTTATATCTCCATTCTGCCAAGCTACAGTATTAGCATCTAAAAAAGCCCCTTTAGTGTATTTAGCATTTAAAGCAGATAATAATTCAAGAAAATCAACTTGATTAGGCTGAAAGTTAATAGTTATAGAATACAGAGCATCATTCTTGAAAATGAAATATCCGCTTTTGTAGAATTTGTTTTCTTCTAAAGCCAAAAAAGTTGCACTTTCTTCAGCATTCAAGTCAACAGTTCCAGTCATATACTGTTTAGGTAATGTCATAGTATTGTCGCTTAATATGGCATTTATTGTATCTTCTCTTGTAGCACCTAAAGTTATATTTTTAAATCCTGTTATAGGAGTATCTATTACAGCTGGTTTTCTTCCCATAATAGCATCATTTGTTATATATTCCTCATTATTTTGATTATTTTGTGTATCATTTGTGGCATTATTGTTGTTGTTTGGTATATAAGCGTCATTAGTGGCATATTGTGAGAATAAATATCCATTAAATAAAATCATCAAAATAAATATATATTTTTTCATTTTTTATTCCTAATTTTTTTATTTCTAAACGTAAAAATACAATCTTGTTATATAGTATCGACTATATTTTAATTTTCAAGTAGTAAAATTTATTTTTATAGTGATTTTTTAGTATATTAAATTTGACATTATAAAAATAAATTTTATAATAATCAAATTATGGTAAGTAAAAAAATTGAAAAAATTTCTAAATATATTATATTTTATTTATATTGAATTTGTTAGGGTTATTTAATATGAATGATGGTTATAAGAGGATAACATTAATATGCGGGCATTATGGTGCGGGAAAAACTACATTTTCCATCAACTATGCCATACATATTAAGAATAATATATCTAATAACGTTTATATTGCTGATTTAGATGTTGTTAATCCGTACTTTAGATCCAGAGAATATTCAAATTATTTAGAAAGTAAAGATATAAAAGTGATAGGTAGTTATTTGTTTCAATCTGGTGCTGATCTTCCGGCTGTATCTGCTGATGTATATTCTTTGTTTGTAAGAAAAGATGTTGTAGGAATAATTGATATGGGCGGAAATTCTGTAGGAAGCTTATCTTTTGCTACTTTCAGAGATAATGTTGATATTGATGAAACAGATGTCTTTTTTATATTAAATGCCAATAGAAAAGAAAATTCTACAGTAGAGTATGCTTTAGGTCATTTAAGAAATATAGAAGCAGTTCTTGGGCTTAAAGTTACTGGCATCATTAATAATACTCATTTAATGTATGATACAAATATTGATGATATAAAAAGAGGTGAGGAAATAGCTCATAAACTTTCTATTGAGACTGATATTCCAGTAAAGTTTACTTGCCTTGACAAAGATTTTTATTTAAAGAATAAAAATATAGATCATAATTATGATTTATTTACAATAGATTATGATATAAAAAGTATAGGGAATTCCATTAGTTTTTGATTATGGATTACAGTAATGTTAGATTATATGAGATAGCTTCTATGCTATCACCTAGTGTATATGAAACTGTATTCTATAGTCAGTATCAAGGACGTTCGGATAAAGATGCTGTAATTTTAGATGATGAAACTTTTGAAAAATGCTATGTTTCAGATAATGTTTATAAGAATTTCCTGTTTTCTAATTCAATGAGACTTGGAAAGAGTGTTGATTATATAGGTGTTAATCAAATGCATAGTTCTATAATTCAGGATATAAAGATTTCTGAATCTCAGATTGTTATGAAATTAGAAGATACAGCTTTAACTAATTTAGCTAATACTTTAGTTGAAATAAAATCTATGGATAAAAAATTGGAGCCTTTTTATATTACTTTAATATTTAACGGCATTAATTATTATGCTAATAATACCATAGATGAAAATGAGAAATTAATACCAGTAGATGAAAGTGTTTTAAAATCTGTATATTGTCAAGATCAATTATCATTTGTTAATGATAAGCATATAGATATGGTAATTTCTACACAAGGCACTAATACAAATAAATTAAGATATATGATAATAAATTGTCATGATATTGATGTTATTGAGTCAGCAAAAGATGTTTGGAAAAATACTTTTAAAAATGATTTTTCTATGCTTTATGAATATTTTATCAATCTTAGAAAGTCCAATAATTTAATAATGGAAGGAAGCATTTATAAAAATATAATATCTGGTTATGAAGTTTTTATGGACGACTTTATGGATTTAGATGATTTATAATTTTATTTTTTGAATATTTTATGAAAGATATTAAAAATTTATTAATACATTCTCCTAATTGGCTTGGAGATATAATTATGTCTATTCCTGCTATTTATTTAATAAGGCAGAAATATAAAGATATAAAAATAACCGTAATGACTAAAAAATCTATGTTTGGTATATTTAAAGCTATAGATTTAGTTGATGATGTAATAGATTTAAAACCGATTAAGCATTTAAGAAAATATGATTTTGATACAGTAATACTTTTTCCAAATTCATTTGAGAGTGCATTCAGAATATTTGGACATGGTATAAAAAGGCGTATAGGATATAAAGCTGATTATAGAAGTTTTATGTTAACTGATGCTGTTGATAGAAAAGAGGTTAGATGGATACATACTTCTGATTATTATGTTAATTTACTGAAAGCTATAGATATAAATGAGCAAAGGCCGGTAATAAAACTTAAAATAAAAGATGAATTATTAAATGAAGCTAAGGAATATTTAAAAAAAGTTAATCCTAATAATAAAAAAATTTTTGCTTATGGAATAGGCGCTACTAATAGTTTTGGTAAAATTTGGAAGGAAGAATATTTTGCTGATGTAGCTAATCATTTATCTACAAAGTATGATGCTTTAACATTATTTGTAACAACTCCTAACGAGAAAGAAATATCAGATAAAATATCTGCTATGCTTTATAATGAGCCTATAATACCATATATGTCTTTAGATATGATAGCTGCTATACTTAGTTTATGCGATGGATTTATAGGAAATGATTCCGGTGCTATGCATGTGGCATCTATAGTTGGAATACCAACTTTAGCATTATATTTTGCTACTCCAGCATATCAAAATTTTCCAATAGGTATAAACAGTCAGATCATAGAAAAAAAAGTTGATAACCCTGCTTGTATATGCGGCGGTAAAAAATGCAAATTAGAAACTTTTGAATGCCGTGAGATTATAAAACCTAATGAAGTTATAGGTACATTTGAAAAAATGCTAAAAATAACTACATAGAAAACATAGTATTTTTTTATATTGCTAATATTAATATGTTACCTAATATGGAATATGCTTTTTGTTTGTTTTCCGTTTACTAAAATATTTTTAATCCAACCGCTGTTATCATTCATTGGTATCCATCTTCTTTCCTCAACTCTGTAATGCCAATCTTTATCTTCTTGATAATAGATTTGTATTCCTGTGCCTTCATGGATATTTAATATTTCATTGTCATGATAATTAAGCTCATCATAATCTGTGCATGATTTTTGTCCCATTTCTGAGTAATATTCATTTAATGACATTAAAGACTCATTTAATTTATCGTCCATATCTTTTACATTAAGTCCTAATTTTTTTGCCTCTCTTATTGTGATAGGGTAGTTATGAGAAGGATATGCTGAATTAAGCGAATTAGATATACTATCAATTAATTTTTGATCTTTCATGTGGTATGATAAAATATCCTTACATAGTTTTATTGATAAGCTGGAAGCTCTGTCTACCGCCCCTAATACTAAAGGATGTATGTATTTGTATATATGTTCATAAGGATTGTTGTTATTATCGTTTGACTGCTCTTTCCATAGTTTTATAACTCTGGCTAATTCATCTTGGCTTACATAAACAGAGCTGTTATCTTTTGTTACAGGCGATAATTCATGCTGAAGCGAAGTATCTACAGCAGTGATAAAAGCTAATGGTCCCATTTGTATTTCATCAGCACCCAAACAAAGCATGGTAGCAGCACTTGCGGCTTCTAAAGGTAATAAAGCTATTATTTTTTTACAAGACTGTCTTAAAAGATGTACTATTCTTAGAGATGACTGACCGCTTCCTCCAGAACTTTTGATAAAGAAATATATTTTATCGCATTTTCCAATATGTTTAAGTACATCAGATAATACTATAACATCATTTTGACATACACTTCCGCCATTAGAATTCCAGTAAGCAAGCAGAGGTGCATCCAATTGTTTAGTAATTTTTGTAATAATTTCTTGTGTTTTTGAAAATAAAATAGGAGGTTTTATAGTCTTAGTTTGAGCTTTATTTGCAGTTTTTTTTGATGCCATGACACAGTCCTTTTAGCTATTTAATTTACATAACTACATTTTTTAGGTAAGATTGTACATTAATAATATAGAATGTCAAATAATGATTTATTTTTTAATTAAATTTGCTTGACAAATTAAGAAATTTAGTGTATAAAAGTTGTATTATTATGCTTATTAATTAGTACAAGGAGTGCAATAAATTATGAAAAAGTTATTCGTAGTATTAACTTCCATTTTTATCGCTGCATCTGCTTACGGTTTAACAAACTCAACTTTGATTGATTTTGCTTTAACAGGTAATGCTGACAACTTACAAGCTGGAGAAGGTGATACAAATGAATTAGTTCCAGTTGCAGAAAATCTTTATAATGATAACTGGGTAGTATGGTTGAATGAATCTGCTAGATTAACAGAAAATCGCAGAAATTCTTATGTTACTAACGTAGACAGTAAAGGTAACAATGGTGCTTGGGAAGCTGGTAAAGTTCTTGGTGTAAGAGTACATTTCCCATTAGCAGCTTGGAACAGCTATGCTTTAGTAAAACCAGTATATGAACTTGAAATGTATGGCGGTGCTGATGGTGCTAAATATACAGAAGGTAAAGGTGTTATACATAACGTTGGAGAAATTAAATCTATAAGTTCTTGGGTTTATGGTCGTAACTTCTTAGTTAGCTACTTCGTAAACTTACAAAATGAATTTGGTGAATTAAAATCTTATCCAATGGGTACTGTTTACTTCAACGGTTGGAGACAAGTAAGATGGGAAAACAGAGAGTACTTACCTAATGTTCGTGACAGAGTATTAGTAAGAGAACCTCTTTATCCTAAAATGCTTCCATCTATCAAATTAGATTCTTTAGGATTCTATAGAACTAAAGATACTCAAGGTGGAGACTTCATTACTTACGTTAAAGATGTAACAGTTGAGTACGATGTAGTAGTTGTTGATTTCGAAGAAGATATCGATGATGAAGCTACTTGGCAAATCTTAAAAACTCAAAACGATAGAAGACAAGCTCTTGAAGCTGCTAGAATACGTGAACAAGCTGAATTAAGAGATCTTGAACAAAGACGTATAGGTGACGCTGCTGCTGCTGAACAAGGTACTACTGACACAGCTGCTGCTGACACTGGTGCTGCTGAAGAGCAAGCTCAATAATAATTAGTTTGAATAAAAAAAGCTAAATAATAAATTAAGGGGAAACTGTTAAAGTTTCCCCTTTTTTTATTGTATTTTTTTATTTTTTGTCTTATAATTTTAACCGTATTAATAATATTTTTAAGGACTTATTTATGAAATTAATGAATAAACCTATATTAGACAAAGAAGAGTCTTTATATATATGCATAGATTTGCAAGGTAAAATAATATCTGCTATGAATGATAGTGATGCATTAATAAAAAATACAAATATTTTACTTAGAACTGCTGATATTTATAATATTCCTACTTTAGTGACTGAGCAATATCCTAAAGGACTTGGACCTACTGATGAAAGAATAATATTACCTAATAATCATAAGTTGTTTGCCAAAGATTATTTTAGTATATTTGGTACTGAAGATTTTGTAAAAGAGTTTAATTCTTTTGATAAAAAAAATATTATTGTTTTTGGTATTGAAACTCATGTTTGTGTTTATTACAGTGTTCTTCATTTAATAGAAAATGGTTATAATGTATATGTTGTGGCAGATGCTTGCTCTTCAAGAACTTTAGAAAATAAAAATATTGCTTTAGAACAGATGAGAAAAATCGGTGCTAATATTGTAAGTACTGAAATGATTCTTTTCTGGCATATAGAACATGCAAAAGTTGAAGGTTTTAAAGATTTAAGCAAATTAATTAAATAAAATTTTAAGGAGATATAAAATGGCTAGAAAAAAACTTATTGCTGGTAACTGGAAAATGAATAATTCTAATAAAGAAGCTTTAGAATTAGTTGAACAGTTAAAAAATTTAGTTAAAGATGTAAAAGACAGAGATATCATGATAGCTCCTACATTTACTTGTTTAAGTGATGTTCATAATGCTATCAAAGGCACTAACATCAAATTAGGTGCTCAAAATTTATATTTTGAAGAAAAAGGTGCTTTTACTGGACAGATTTCTGCTGATATGCTTTTATCAGTTGGCTGTGAATATGTTATTATAGGTCACTCTGAATGCAGAGATATTTTTGGTGAAAAAGATGAACTTATCAATAAAAAAGTTAAAAGAGCTTTAGATAAAAATCTTATACCTGTTTTATGTGTTGGCGAACATTTGGAAGAAAGAGAAAAAGGAATTACTTCTGATATAGTTAGCGGTCAAACTAAAGAAGCATTCAAAGGTTTAACTGAAGCTGAAGCTAATAAAGTTGTTATAGCTTATGAACCTGTTTGGGCTATTGGTACTGGTAAAACTGCTACTCCACAAGATGCTGACGATGTACATAAAACTATAAGAGAAACTTTAAAATCTCTTTATAATGACAGTGTTGCTGACAATATGAGAATTCTTTACGGCGGAAGCGTTAATGAAAAAAATGCTGATGATTTATTAAATATGCCTAATATAGATGGTGCTTTAGTTGGCGGTGCTTCATTAGTTGCTGATAAATTTGCTAGAATAGTTAATTACATTGCTAAATAAAATATAAAAACTATTATTTAATATTTAATGGGTATGTCATTTATAATGATGTACCCATTTTTTATATGATGTAAATTTATTATTGAAAGATTTATATTAATATACCATTAATATGTTATAAAAACTACATAATATAAAATATATAAACTACTTGTTTTATTTTTATTAAATATATATAATAAAATTAAAAATTTCATAAAAGAGTATAATTTGAGATTGTTAAAATTTTTTTGTATATTAATGCTTATCTTTTCAGCAAATAATTTATTTTCTCAAGATACAATTATTTCTACAAGGAAATTTTATTTTTGCAGCGGAAAAATAGGTAATTCTAAAATATATCTTTATTTATATATTGATAATAATGATAAGATTTCAGGCAAATATTATTATGATACTATAAATCAATTTATTAATATAGAAGGCAGTATATCAAATAATATAGTTTATATAAAAGAAAAAGTTAATAATAGAATAACAGGATATTTTGAGGGAAGTGTAACTGAAGATTTACTTTTTTCTGGAGAATGGTCTTCTTTTGATGGAAACAATAAATATAATTTTGAATTTGCAAATGATTTAGCTTATCCTATAAATAAATTGGATATTATTAATTCTGTATTAAAGGCAGATTCAGAGGCCGGCAATGCAACTTTTGAATCCAGTAAAGATGCTGTTATTATAATTAATGATAATAATCTTAATGCCATAGATAAAATTTCATTAGATGTTGATGGTATAAAATCATTAAATTCAAATAGAATTGAATTTATTTTGAATAACGATATTCTTGTAGAATATAATGATTGGAAGCAGTCTTCCAATAATGATTCAGATTTTTATATGAGAAAGGAAATCAATGTTTCTTTTATAGATGATAAGATAATATCATTTTCTTTGTATAATTATTCTTATACTGGCGGAATGCATGGTATATATAATTCGATTCCATTGATATATTCTATTGAAAGCGGAGATAGGATAGGAGTTAATTTGTCAGAACTGATAATAAATAAAAATGATAGGGAATTAATTAATTTGATGAGAAGTAAATTATTAAGAAATTTTACGGAAAAAGATTTTTTTGATTTCTATTCTATAGAGTTGAGTGATATATTTGATATTACACCTACAGGTATAAAATTTATATGGCCTGTATATAAAATATCTGGATATGCTCAAGGAGTTATAGAGATTGATTTTACATATTCTGAATTGAAGCCTTTTATAAAAAAAGATTCTAAATTTATGTATTTATTTAATATGTAATGATTGTATATTGCTGAGGTTGTTTTTATGAATGATAATGATATTCACCCAATAATGAAAGAGCTTACTAAAGTTACTAAAGAAATGCCAATGCCTGTTGTAACTGAAATAAAATTATTAACAAATAGAGATGCTTATAAAATTCTAATATCAACAATGCTTTCTCTTAGAACTAAAGATCCTACAACTAGAGATGCTTCAATGAGATTATTTGAACATGCTGGAACCGCTGAAGATATGTTAAAATTATCAGAAGAAGAAATTGCAAAGTTAATATATCCTGTTGGATTTTATAAAGTTAAAGCAAAAAATATATTAGAAGTTTCTCAAATGATAATAGATGATTTTGATGGTAAAGTTCCGGACGAAATTGATGAGCTTTTAAAACTTAAAGGTGTTGGAAGAAAAGTTGCTAATTTAGTTGTAACAGAAGCATTTGATAAAGATGGTATATGTGTTGATACTCATGTTCATAGAATATCTAATAGATTTGGATATGTTAATACAAAGACTCCTGAAGAAACTGAATTTGCTTTGAGAGATAAACTTCCTAAAGAATATTGGAGAGTTTATAATGATACTTTGGTTGTTTATGGACAGAATTTATGCAAACCTATTTCTCCATTATGTTCTAAATGCACAGTATCTCAATATTGTGATTATTTCAAAAATGAATACAAAGAAAAAAGTACAAAGAAGAAAAACAAATAATTATAAAAAGTATAGTCAGTAAATTTATTTATTTGCTAATTATTGTCGAAGGCGAGTATAGCAATAATAAAAACTAATTTTGATAAACTTAAAAATTTGGGGTATATACCTAAACGACTATATTTTGTCAATTTTCACCTTTTTATAAATGTAAATTAAATTTTTTTATAAAATAAAAGATTATCTAATATTTAAGAAATATGTTTTGAATTTAATATAGATTTATTTTGTATAATAATAAGTAATCAGCCGCACCTATAGAGAACATTCTGTAAGAATAAGTGATACTGTGCGGGTTGCCGCTACGGCTAGTAGTTGACAAACTTAAAAATTTTGGGTATATACTGAAACGATTTCATTTTGCCGACTACTGCACATTATGTAATATTATCAACTTTTTTGCCGCACAAAAA
>NZ_CALXRM010000066.1 GCF_944390845.1 uncultured Brachyspira sp. | reverse complement strand
ATTTGTAGCAATTTAAATTATAAGGAATACCTTCTTTTTTTAAACTAAAAATGTGCAATATCTATGGCTCTTAAACAAAATACTTGAAAAATATTTATTGCATTAAGGAAAAAAATACTGTATAATTTATTAGCATTTTAAGGATTTATAAATAATAGTGTATAATCAATGACAAAAAACTTGATAATGCTCAAAATAGAAAATAATATTGCAAAAGCAATTTTTTAATAGATTTTTATATATTGGAGTATTTTTTATGGAAATGCTAAATAGAGTATTAATATCAGATGATGGTCATAGAATGTATACTTATCTTTTTATACCTAATTCTAAACCTAAAGCAATAGTACAAATAGTTCATGGACTTGGTGAACATGCGGGCAGATATATAGAGTTTGCAAGTAAATTAACAGAAGCTGGCTTTTTTGTATGTGCTGATGATCATAGAGGATTTGGAAGAAGTACTGTTAGTAAAGACCAAATAGGACATATGGCTGATGATAAAGGTCATGAATTAATAATAGAAGACTTAAAACATTTAATGGTTAATGTTAAAGCTGATTATCCTAATATCCCTTACTTTATGTTTGGTCATAGTATGGGTTCTTTTCTTACAAGAGGTTTTCTAATAAAGTATCATAAAGATTTAGATGGTGCTATTATAATGGGTACAAGAGGAAAAAATAAAGGTATAGAAAATTTAGGAAAAACTATAGCTAATATTCAAAAATCAATATTCGGCGGAAGAAAAAGAGCATACTTACTTGATAAATTATCTGTAGGAGGATATGGAAAAAAATTCTTTCCTAAAGATAAATCTGATTTAGCTTGGCTTACTTCTGATAAAGAAGAAATAAAAAAAGCTCAGGAAGATGAATATTTTTCTGATAAACCTGCAAGTATAGAAACTTATCTTCAATTATTTGAACTTATAGAAAAAATTTCAAATAAAGATAATTATGCTTCTATGAATAAAGAATTCCCTATACTTTTAATATCAGGTGATAAGGATCCTGTTGGAGATATGGGAAAAGGTGTGAAATGGGTTTATGAAATGTATAAATCATTAGGTTTTAAAGATGTTAATATAAGCCTTTATAAAGACGGAAGACATGAAATACTTAATGATAAACAAAGAGAAGAAGTAACTAAAGAAATCATCGATTGGATAAATGCACATATAGCCTAATATTTTTTATTATTATCAACTTTTTAAAAAATCATTAAAAAGTTGATAATGATAATCTTATATTAATCATAATATGCATAAGGTCCTACTTCTCTTGAAGCATCATAATCTTCTTTTATGCTCATAGCATATTTTTCTTTTGAATTAGTAAATTTCAAACAAGATTTTATAGCCTCTTTAGTAAGCGGCGGAACATCTTTCCTATTTAATGTTTCCTCTACATCAAGCCAAATAACCTCACTATTTTCTTCATCATTAATTCTAGCTTCACCTGAAATATATTCAGCCCTGAAAGCTAAATACCAATCATCTGAAGAAAAACGCATTGATACTATTTCCATAGGTTTTACCACTACATTAGTTTCTTCTAAAACTTCTCTTGCAGCAGCTTCAGCAGGAAGTTCGCCTTCATTTATAAATCCACCAGGTATTATAAGAAGTCCGTTTCCTCTGCCGTAATTATGACGCCCTAATAATACTTTATTGTCCTTTATAACTACACAGCCTACGCCTTTTCCAAATATCATTCTTTCATTAGTAGAAAATGCCATTTTTATATCCTTTATTAATTTTATTTATTATAAAAATTTATTTCCAATATATATTCATCTTTATCGCTTGCAGCGGCTTCATTTGATATCCTATTCAAACTATAAGGCTTTAAATATAATCCCAATATATTTTTATTATCATCTGAAGTTATTACTGGTATTTCTTTTCTTTTATCCAAAGCAATTTTCAAATCTATAAAAATATTTCTTAGATATTTTTTATTGCCATTAGGATAGGCATACAAAAAATCTCCGTCTACTTTACTTCTTATTATAATAGGATAATTTGCTTTTATATATAGCTTATCCTTATAATTAATATTTTTATTTAAAACAGTTTTTATTTCAACTTCTTTATCAAAAAAATTATATATTCCATCTTTTTCTATTTTTAAATAATTATTTGTTTCATCACTATATTCTATTTTTTTTATACTTATAGAATTATATTCTTTTATTAAATAAGAATCATCAAGTCTTAATTTTATATTAGGCTTATTTGATTTTATTATATTAAGTATTTCAATAATTCTTTTCTCTGTTATTTCTATACTGTTTTTTGCCAAGAATTTAATAATAATCTTTTTTATAAACAAAGTATTTATATTTTTTATATTTTCTATATTTAGAGTTTTATTATTAATATTTCTTTTATACAGTCTATTAACTCTTTTTCTTAATAATGCACTTTCATCATAAACTCTTTTAGCGAACTGTATAATATTATCTTTTGACTTTGTGTTAATTTCTTCAAGCATTGGTATTATTAAATTTCTTATTTTATTTCTAGCATAATAATTTTTTTTATTTGAAGAATCTTCTCTATGGGATAGATTATTATTTTTAGCATAAGCTTCTATGTCTTTTCTATAGAAATTTAAAATCGGTCTTAAAATATATCCTTTTTTATCTCTAAGACTTTTATAAATATTCGTTCCTGCCCCTTTAATTATTCTATAAATTATAGTTTCAGTTAAATCATCTTTATTATGAGCTATTAATAAATAATCATATATTTTTTGTTTATGTAAAAAATCAAAAAAATCATATCTATCATTTCTAGCCTCAAGCTGTATATTTTTGCCATTATAACTATTTGGTTTTATTTCTTTAACATATATTTTTATATTATATTTTTTAGCCATATCTCTGGCAAATAACTCATCATTTGTAGAATCTTCACCTCTTAAATTATAATTAACATGTATTATTATAAGATTAAATGATAATTTATCTTTCAATCTATATGCCAAATTAAGCATAACTTGAGAGTCTATTCCTCCTGAATATGCAACGGCCAAAGTTTTATTTTTTATATCTTTGATATTTGATATCAAAAATTGTTCTACACTTTCCAACATAATAATCACTCATAATTTTTATTTTATATAATATCATAATATTAATATTTTTTAAAACCATAAAAATAATTTATAATCTTATAACGCACGCAGAATAAAACTAAAAATATGGATTTGTTTGTAATTCAAATTTTATTATATTGTTAATTTGGTTTACCGTGCGTTAAATAAATTTTTAAATCTAATTACCATTTGGGTGGGGGCCAGAATTTATAATTAAGCCATAAAGATAATTAGTATTAAAATTCAAAAAATAAAATAACAAACTTTAAAGGGCGGGATATGTAATTAAATTTTTAAACTTATTTTTATAATTTTCCCACAGCAAAAGTATTTATAAAAATAATTTTAAATTCAATTTTTTATAAATTTATTGCTGTACATTTAATTGTTTTTCATAATTGTATTTCAATATTTCAGAAAATATTTTGCATGTTTTATTATTTATCTTATACCTATTTGTATCAGTTTCTGTAACATATTCTAAATAAACATTTCCTTTATAAAAAAAATCAATAAGTTTATCTATATTATCAATATTGTTAAAACCTATAAAGACCAAGCTATTTTCTGCATGCATTAAATCAATTTTAGGAATTACAAATGTATCTACCTTGTTATTAAATTGTACTTCTTTTAATCCTTCTAATAATTCATCAAATCTAATTATAGTTTGTATAACAAATAAATTGTCTTCCATTTTCAGAGTATTAAAAGATAAGGTATTAAATTTTTTCATGTTAAATACATAACTATTTGATTTTTTATCATAGCTGAAATATTGTTTAAGAAAATTTTCATCAGCCTGAAAAGTAATAGAATATCCTGTAAAAACAAAATTAAAAATTAAAATAAAAATTAATAATATTCTTTTCATAAATAAATCCTAATAAAACTTAAATATGTTTACTTAATTATAGTTTATTATTAGGAAAATACAATTAAATAAGTTTTTAATGCATTTTGAATCCCGCCCTTTTAAATTTATAGTTTTAATATCAATTAAAAATTTTATTTATATTAAAAGCCAAATAAGAAAAAGTATACCCACCCAAGTGCTGATTAAATTTAGAATTCTAGCAACGCACGGTAAATGCACTATAATATATTATTTAAATTGAATTAATAATCAAACTTATATTTTAGCTTTTCTCACCGTGCGGTAAAAGCATAACAAATTAAAATAAAACTTGGGCGGGTGCTAAAATTTCTGATAGAACAACAAGTATCATAAAACTACAATTACAAATTTAAAACAAAAGACTATAAAGGGCGGGATTTAGAATAACATAAAAAAGACATTGTAAAAAAGCAATTATTAAAGTATGATTTTATATATAGTTTAGGAGTTTTGTAAATGGCACTTTTGAAATATCGAGATTATGACAAATATGTATTGAAATTCTTTTATGAAATAAATAAACCAGCACACAGAAAAGATACTTATAATAAATTAAAAGAATATACAAATACAAGTGAAGAAGATTTCAATCTAATAACAAAAAACGGATACAATAAATTTAATTCTAGAATTCATTGGTCTTTAGTTGTATTAAAGAAAGCCCAGTTAATAGAAAATATAGATAAAGGAATATATCAAATAACTGACTTCGGTAAAAAATTCTATGAGGAAAATCCTAACTTTGATTTCAAAACATTAAAAGAAAAAACTCCTTATTTAGAAAACAGTAAGAGCAATTCAGATGATGAAGACATAGAAGAAATAGAAGATGAAAACAGAAATGAAATAGAGAAAAGCATTGAAGAATATTATGAGAGTGTAGAAAAAGATATACTTGACCGTTTACAGTCTATGGGTGAGAATAATGTTGACAAGGGCACTAAATTTGAAAATATATGTTTAGAACTGCTTGAAAAAATGGGATATGGTAAAAAATACAGAACTGGAGGAAGCGGAGACAGAGGAATTGATGGTACTCTTACTATGGATAAATTCGGATTCGATATGATAGGCATACAATGCAAATGCTATAAAGAAAATAATAAAGTTAATGATACAGAAATAACTAAATTTGCTCATGGACTTAAAAATGTCAATGGCATAAACAGAGGAATTTTTATAACTACTTCAGATTATACTCCACAGGCTAAAAAAGTTGTTGAGGAATTAAAAGATATAAAAATAATTTTGATTAACGGATACAGACTTGCTAAATATATGCGTGAATATGAAGTGGGAGTAAAAGTACTTGAAACAAGAAATATTTATGATGTGATAATATAAATTTATATTTTTGAAACTTTGACTAAGATAAAAAAGTTGATATATCTAAACAGCTATATTTTGTCAAAAAATATTTTATTATTTTTATTATTTGTGGGGACTAGCCCCCACACCCCCCAGTTCTTTTTGTGACCAAAAGAACCAAAAAGACTGCATTTTTAGTCAGAATATAGTTCTTATCTTAATATTTAAATAAAACTTAATAATCTTTTATACTATTAATAAATCAAAATTACATTCATAAATAACTCAAAATTGACAAAATATAGCTGTTTAGGTATATATTATTTAAATGAATTAATAATTAAATTTATATTTTTAGCTTTACTCACCGTGCGTTAAAAATAATGCAGTAAAAAAATGCAATAAAAAAACAAGAGTAGCATTTTTCAACAGCACTCTTGTTCTATATTTTTTATTTACTTAAATAATAAATTTATTTTCCGTTTGATTTGAGCCAATCTTCATTTATCTTTATTACTTCTAAAACAGCACTCTCGCTAGGACTTCCAATCATTGTCTTGTTGGAAACCTGAGCCTCTGGAGTTATACAAGCATAAATATCATCTTCAAAAAGATCGGACTCTTTTTTATATTCTTCTATAGAAAGAGTAGAAAGATTTTTGTTATTGTTGATTGAATATACTACAAGACGTCCAGAAACAGCATGTGCATCTCTGAAAGGCATACCCTTTCTTACAAGATAATCAGCAACCTCAGTAGCATTCAAAAATCCTTCATTAACAGAATTAAGCATATTATCTTTATTAACTTTCATTGTCTTTAATACATTAGGAAGTATAGATAAACAATTCTTAACATTCTCTAAAGAATCAAATATACCCTCTTTGTCCTCCTGCATATCTTTATTGTATGCTAAAGGCAAAGACTTCATCACTGTCAATATGGAAAATAAATTTCCGTAAACCCTTCCTGTCTTTCCGCGAATAAGTTCAAGTATATCCGGATTCTTCTTTTGAGGCATTAAGCTTGAACCTGTTGTAAACTCATCATCAAATTCTACAAATTTAAATTCTGAAGTAGAATATAATATCAGCTCTTCAGAAAAACGGCTTAAATGCATCATTATTATTGATAAAGCAGATTCAACTTCAATAACAAAATCCCTATCAGATACTGCATCCAATGAGTTAAGCATAACATTCTTGAAATTGAGTGTTTCAGCAGTTTTTTTGTTGTCTATTTTGTAGGTAGAACAAGCCAAAGCACCAGCACCTAAAGGCATAACATCTATTCTTTTATAGGCATCAGTCAATCTGTCAAAATCTCTTTTAAACATCTCAACATAAGCACCTAAATAATGTGCAAATGTTATAACCTGTGCCCTTTGAAGATGTGTATATCCGCTCATATAGGTTTTTGTATGCTCTTTTTGAATGCTTACCAATGTAGAAATTAAATCTAATATTAAAGATTTTATATTTTCTACTTTGTTTTTTAAATGCATTCTCAAATCAAGTGCCACCTGATCGTTTCTGCTTCTTCCAGTATGAACTTTTTTTCCAACCTCTCCTACTCTGTCAATAAGCCATCTTTCAACTTGAGTATGAATATCTTCCAATTCAAAATCGAATTGAAGTTTATTATTTTCAATATCATCTAAAATTTGTTTTAGACCATTTATTATAGTTACGCTTTCATCAAGAGGTATAATAGAGCATTCTCCAAGCATTTTTGCATGTGCTATGCTTCCTAAAATATCCTCTTTGTACATCTTACAATCGAAAGATAATGAGGAATTAAAATCATTAGCTTCCTTGTTAAGCTCTTTAGAAAAGCGTCCTCCCCATAATTTTTCTTTCATAATTAAATATTTAACCCCATTTTTTTAGCTTGCTCTTTCATTAAAGCATTAACTTTTAAAGGTAAACCGAATAATGTTATGAAGCCTTGAGCATCATGGTGATCATATAATTCGCCTGTAGTAAAGCTAGCCAAACTCTGATTATAAAGAGAATAAGGAGAAGTAACACCAGCAGGTATAATGTTACCTTTGTATAATTTTAATTTTACTTTTCCTGTTACAGTTTGCTGAGTGCTGTCAATAAATGCACTTAAAGCTTCTCTTAAAGGAGTAAACCATCTTCCGCTGTATACTAAGTCAGTTAATTTATGAGAAACTACTTGTTTGAAATATAATGTTTCTCTGTCTAAACATAAGTGTTCAATTTCTCTATGTGCAGCATAAAGAATAGTACCGCCAGGAGTTTCATATACGCCTCTGCATTTGATTCCTACTACTCTGTTTTCTAATAAATCAACTATACCAACTGCATGCTTTCCGCCTATTTCATTTAAGTATTTAACTAAATCAGAAGGAGAGAAAGTTTTTCCGTCTACTTTAGTTGGTATACCTTTTTCAAATTCTAATTCTACAAACTGACCTTCATTAGGAGCATTCTCTAAAGTGTTTGATAATTTAAGAAGTCTTTCATAATTAGGCATATTAGCAGGATCTTCAAGTTCTAATCCTTCATGTGATAAATGCCAAAGGTTCTTATCTCTTGAATAAGAATCATCTTTCTTCATAGGAACTTCTATGTTTCTTTCTTCTAAGTATTTGATTTCTTCTTCTCTTGAAGCTATGTTCCATTCTCTCCAAGGAGCAATGATTTCAAAGTTAGGAGCTAATGCTTTAACAGTTAATTCAAATCTTACTTGGTCATTACCTTTTCCGGTAGCACCATGAGCTATAGCTGTAGCACCTTCCTCTAAAGCAACCTCAACAAGTTTTTTTGCTATTAAAGGTCTTGCTGCAGAAGTACCAAGTAAATATTTATCTTCGTATACAGCTTCAGCTTTAACTATAGGATAGATATAATCTGTAACAAATTCATCTTCGCATTTAACTAATCTGTATTTTACAGCACCAGTTTTTAAAGCTCTTTCCTCTAAACCGTCAGTTTCTGTACCTTGACCAACATCTACACATACAGCGATTACATCATAATCATAATTCTCTTTAAGCCATGGTATAATAACTGTAGTGTCCAAACCGCCTGAATAGGCTAATACTAATTTTTTTTTCATGATAAATCCCTTCTTTACTTATAAAATGTTTTTATTTAATTATTGATTTGCAGGGTTTTGCCCACCACTCTGTGTGCTATGCATCACCCTACTTCTTTTACCGACGCTCTGCGAGCACCTACTCGGTGTTGCCACAAAGAACCAGGCACAGCCAGCCTTCGGCTAAAGACTATTATTTTCACTATATACCCGCTACAAATCGTACCTTTATGAAATGTATAAATTTAAATAATTTATTTGACATATAAAAACATAATTAATATGATTTAACACTATTTTTTACTTGCACTTTTTGGTTCTTTTTGCGGCGGGAAAAAGAACAATAAAAAATTAATAAATTTTTAGTATATATACAACTCCAGAAATCACAAAGATTTAAAATTAATTTAATATAAATATTATTCTTTTACTATACTGCTCATTATAGCCATTTGAGCATGCATTCTGTTTTCTGCCTCTTCATAAATATATTGAGAATTCATATTGAATACTTCTTCGCTTATCTCCTCGCCTTTATGTGCTGGCAAACAGTGAAGTGCTATAGCTCCTTTATTAGCAAGATCAAATAACTCTTTAGTAAGAGTAAAGCCCTTAAATACATTAAGTCTTTCTTCTTTCTCTTTCTCCTGTCCCATAGAAGCCCATACATCTGTATAAACTACATCGGCTCCGCTTACTGCCTCTTTTACATCATTAACAATATCAACAGTACAGCCTGTATTTTTTGCTATATTCTTAGCTACTTCTATAGTTTTTGCATCCGGTTCATAACCTTTAGGAACTCCTACTTTGATATTAACTCCTAAAGAAGTACAGCCTGTTAAAAGACTGTTGCATACATTATTACCGTCGCCTATATATGTTAATGTTAAACCTTTCAATTTACCAAAATGTTCTTTCATAGTAAATAAATCTGCCATAATCTGACATGGGTGTGAAAGGTCTGTTAAAGCATTTATAACAGGTACTTTTGAATATTTAGCAAAATCTTCAACATCGCTATGAGCAAAAGTTCTAATCATAATCAAATCACAGTATCTTGAAATTACGTTAGCACTGTCTTCAATACTTTCTCTCTGTCCCAATATTATTTCATCTTGTTTTAATACAAAAGCATCTCCGCCTAATTTCTTCATTCCTATTTCAAAACTTAAACGTGTTCTTAAACTAGGTTTTGAAAAATACATTACCATTGTTTTATTTTTCATTATATCGATTTCTTCATTGTTCCTTACTTTTGATTTTAACTCGAAGGTATAATCAATCAATGCTGATAGTTCTTCGCTTGTAAAATCTTCTAAATTAATAAAGTCTCTTCCTGATAAATTTACTTTTTTCATATTTGTATCCGTTATTTTAAATTATTATTGCGAGTAATACTATATATCGTTTTTATAATTTTGCAATATTTTTGTTTAGTTTTTTAATTATTTAAATGAAATTGTTTATAATATATAGCACTGATATATTTAGAACAAGTTTAGTTCTTATAAAAAATACCTAAAATTATAATTTTTCTATTATATCAATACTTAAACCTGTTAATTCATTAATGAGTTTTATATCCATATTTTTATTTTTCATTCCTTTAGCTATTTCTATAGATTTATTTATTTCACCTTCCTCTCTGCCTTTTTCAATTCCTTCTGACCTACCTTCTGCAATACCTTGTTCTTTTGCTTTTTTTAAATCTAACTCCAAACTCTTATCAAAAAAATATGAATCTATTTCTCTTTTTTTATATTTATCCATTACAGGACTATCATTAACAAAAGTATTACATTTCTTTTCTACTTCTTCAAAAATTGTATTTTCTTTTATAAGTATAGACATGTTTTCCCCCATTTATAAATAAAAAATTACTCGCTATCAGGCTCTTTTAAGTGAACTTAAAAGAGGCTCATAATTTTTTATATAAAAAAATTTTAGCCAAGAAATAAATTCTTTATTAAGTTTTTCAAAATCTTTTGTCTTAGTTATATCTTTTAAATCCAATTTAGGTAATTCAATAAAATGTAATTGACAATGATCTGTTAATATTCTATTGTTATTTAATTCTTTTAAAACATAGCAGCTATGAACATCATCTGTTAATATAAAGTTTGTAATATTTATACTGATAACAGCTTTCAATTCATCATAAATTCCGCCTCTGTTCAAACTGCTTGTATAATTATAAGCCCAATAAAATAAAGCCCTTTTTACAAAATCTTCATTTCCTCTAGCTTGAATCTCTATTAATACAGTTATTCCTGTTTCGGTTGTAGCCTTTATATCAACTATAGACTCTTTTTCATCATAATTTTCAGCTACATTAAATGGATTTAATATTTCAATTTTTGAAAAAGTTGCAAAGTCTGAATCTTTAAATACAGAATTAATAAAATGCAAAGCTATATGTTCATTTCCAGTATGTGAAAATAAATAGCGTACAAAATAATCATTAATCCTATTTAAATTATTTACTGTAATAGGCTCATTTAATATTTTTTTAAGCTTTTCCAAATCTTCCATATTTTTATTATAATAAAATATTTTTAGTTTGTCAAAAATTTTGAGTACATACAAAAAAAACGTATAACATATACACTATGCCATACGTTTAATTAAGATATAAATATTATATAAAATTAAACTTGCTTATTTACTAATACTGATAATTTCCTATTAACAACATGTTCTTTACCTTTGTTGTTATAGCCTACTTTTTTGCTCTCATTTAAAACTTCTTTCATATTTGCAAATAAATCTAAAGCTTCATCAAAAAGTTTTGGAGCTAATTTGTTTAAATGTTTTAATCTAGCCATTAAAGTAACTAATTCAAGGCGTAATGCAGATATTTTAGCAGTTTTATTTAAAGGTATTCTTCTAATAATATCTGATAAAGTTGCTGTTTCTGATAAATGAGGGAATTTATTTAATACTATCAAGTCTATAACATTTTCTCTTAATTTTCTAAGCTCATTAGCTTCTGTCATCTTTTCATTTTGATGGTCGCAATATAAATGTATATCTTGTAATCTAGTATTGATTATAGAATTAACTTTTTTTTCCTCATCTTCCAATATTATTTTATACACTTCTATTTCTTTTGCTAAAAGAATCTCTATTTTTGTAAGTTCTTCATATAAGTTAAACATAAATACCACCTTTGAATTAACAGTTACTTAAATAGTTATTAGGTAACACACGATAGATTATCGGTCGTAATTATGATTACTTTACATAATTTTTTTATCAAGAACTGAATTTTTTCAGCACATTATTTAAATTTAAAAACACTATTATAAAATATAATATAAAAATAAATAATATATACTGAAATTTTTTAAGTTTGTCAACTAATGGACTTTATTAAATGTTATCTACTTTTTTGCTGCACACGCTCTGCGGGATACGCCAAAGTAGATATATCCTCGACAGACTTGGATACGCTTCGCGAAAACGCAATTGCTAGAACTTTATATTAAAAAAATACTTATTAAATTAGGATATAACCTAAATTTAGACCATAAATGCAGTCTTTTTGGTTCTTTGTGGCAATACCACCCTAAAGGACTTCCTTCGGTCGCAGGCACTCCCTACGGTCGCAAAAGAAGTGGGGTATGGGGCAAAGCCCCATATATTAAAAAGAGAATATAATTTTATTTTTGACAAAATATAGTTGTTTAGGTATATACTAAATTTATTAAAACTTTATAAAAAATTTAGTTTTACAATAACTTTTAAACTTATTTCTTTAAAATTATAATATTTTTTTATATACAAATAATTTTTGATAAAAGGTATTTAATTTACAGATTAATGTTCTACTTCTATGGATTTTATAGCTTTTAAGCAAGTATCTTTATTTTCTTCACCTGTATATGTAAACCAAGCAAGGAGAGCTAATTTTTTAGTAACAGCAGCTACAGTAATAATATAATCATGATCTTCCAATTCTTTTTCATATACTACACTTTTTATATGACTGCTTTCTACTTTTATATCTAACTCATCGCCTTTATCTTCGCCTGCAATGTCTATTTGTTTTAATACATATTCCATTATAACATCAGTTTCTTCATTAGCAAAAGAATAAACCTGCATTGCTATATATATATTTATATCTTTGAATTCTATTAAAGTTTTATTATTTTTAAATATATTCATACGCATAGGCAACACTATAGTAAATCCGCCTGCTATAGAATATCTTGCTAATTCTAATCTGAAACCTATTTCTGCAGTTTGCTGATGAGGATTCTTCTTTTTTTCTATAAATTTTGCCAAATTTTCATCATCTAATTGATGAGCTATATCTATCAATATGTCCCAAGGATATTTAAGATTAGTATCTTTTTTATATGACTCTTGAAATGAATACATAATTTTTTTATATATAGTTCTCTCTCTGTCATCAATAATATCTCTAAAAGGATAAAAAAGCCAAATCATACTGACACAGCTTTTGAACCAGAATTTGGCATTCATCTCCTCATTATCCCAAATAAAGAAATCTTTTGCTAACTCAAGTCTTTCTTCTATGCTAGAATTAATAAAATCACTAAACCAATTTTTTCCCCAATATCCTAAAGCAGAAAGAGCAAAATACTGTTTTACTATATAAGGATAATCAAAAGGCATCGATATCATAAAATTATTGTAACCGCTATCATTATGATGATTTATAAGCATTTGAGCATAGCTAGCCAATGAATTAACAAAGAACTTTTTTAAATCTTCAAAATTTCTATTTCTAAAATATCCGCTTGGATCTTTATGCGTATCATCTTCTTTAAACTCTATATCAAGTCTTCTTGCTATTCTATCTAAAACACCAACTATAAATCTATGATATCCTGCTCCAAATGCACCTGTACTAATAGTTATAAATATAGTGTCTGTTTTAAACTCAAAATATATTGGATCTGAAGATGGATGAAATGAATATATAAGAGTATTGCCGTCTTCTATTATAGAAAACTCCGAAAGCATAACAAGCGGGTTAATATTAACTTCATTCAAAGATGATACTATTGCTTTAAATAGTCTATCTTTTGTGGGAATAACCCTTCTATTATCAAATTTGGCTGAAAGCAAAAACTCTATATTCATAATTTAATTAATATTCTACTTATATAAATTTATCATATTTACAGTATACTATAATAACATTTTTTATTATTTTAGCAATATATTTTTGATAAAGTTTTTATATATTATAGTAAATAATTATACTAAATGTGTTATTTTCATAATAAAAACATAAAAAAACCCCAATAAACAATATTTTAAAAAAAATAATATAATTTTTTAACTTAAATAATTTTTAATAATTAAGTAAATTTATTAACTTTGCCTATTGACTTTTTTTGAATGTCATGGTAATATAATATCATCATTTCAAATGAAAGGGCGATTAGCTCAGCTGGGAGAGCGGGTGCCTTACAAGCACTAGGTCGGCGGTTCGAGCCCGTCATCGCCCAATCCTTTTTAATTCCTTCTCTAAATAATAAATATTCCTATTAAATATCTGTTTTTTAACGATATTAAATTTGAATTAATTTGAAAATTATGTTAGTATTATGTCTCAATTAACATAATTTTTCTTAAACTTAAATAAACTTAGTAGAGAGTATATGACCGTTTTACAATATGTATTAATAATAGCTGCTATATTGGCTGTATTAGCAGTTATAAGCTTGATAATTAAAGCTAGTTCAAAATATAAAGCTGTTACAATAGCATTAATCATTATAATAGTTTCTTCTATATCTGCTGTAGGAATAATGTATATTAATAATACTAAAAATATGCTGCCTAATTTAACTGCAGATTTGAAGCAGCAGCAATTAGAAGAAGAAAAAAAGAGAATAAGAAAAGATATGATTATAAGACCGGGAGCTTTAGAAACTATAGCTCTACATTTGGCATACTCAAATAGAATATCGCCTCCTACTATAAGAAATAGAGAATTAGGTTTCTATTTAGATGGTATATGGTTCAATTGGGCTGATGGTAAATTATTAACTGATGAAGATATATCAAATCAAGATGCTTATATACCTTTCGGATTTTATTCTTATACTGTAGACGGAATGCCTAAACTAGAAGAAGAAACTCCTGAAAGAACAAAAGAGCTTCAAGAATACTACAAAAAAAGAGTAAATAACACTAAATATATAAATAATAAATTTTTAGATACGCTTTATGACGGTACTAATGAACGTTCTTTAGTAAAACATATTAGTACTGAAAGTATATTAGGATACAAAGTAAGAGTGCATGATTATGTATATGAACAGCTTTCTAATGTAAGTGTGGAAGTAAAACTTATAGCCCAAACTAATCAGGAAACAAAAGAATTTTTAGATTCATTAAAAATTGTAAGCGGATATGTTTGGAAAATTATTTCAAAAAGTGCAAGCAGAAGCTATCATAGTTATGGTGTTGCTTTTGATACTTTGCCTAAAAAAAATAATGGAAAACAAATTTATTGGGCTTGGACAAGAGTGAATAATAAAGCTTGGTATGCTGTTCCTTATGAGAAAAGATGGCATCCTCCTAAAACAGTTGTTAAAACTTTTGAGAAGTATGGTTTTATATGGGGAGGAAAATGGCATAATTACGATACTATACATTTTGAATATAGACCGGAACTTATTATATACAACAAAATAAAAAATGATGAAGATGCCACTTATGAACTTATAGAAAAATACGGTATATTCTAAAATAGAGTTGCTTTTATATGACAAATAATATTTTAAATAAAAATTTAGATGAGCTTAATAAAAATAAATATAATTTCAGAGCTGTTACAAAATTAAAAGAATATATTATAACAAATAATAAATATCAGCTTAAACAAACAAAGAATAATCTTTTTAGTGTTCTTTATAATAATAAGCCTTTAACCTCCACTTATGCTCCTATGGAAGAAGCTAAAAGATTAATAAGTCAATTTATAAAAGATGATAAGGAACATATAGGAATATTTTTATCTATTGCTTCATTCTATCATATAGAATATTTCCTATCATTAAATAAGAATAATAAAGCTATAATAATAGAAAAAGATATTGAAATTGTAAAGCTTATATTAGAAAATATTGAAGAAAAAAATTTAAAAAATATCATCATAATATTAAATGAAAATATAGAAAGCATACTCGCATTCTTTAATTTTTATATGAATGATTATGATACAAAGAGAATAGTATATATAAGGCATGTAAGAGCTTCAAATATAGATACTGAAACTACAGAATATTATGACAATGTTAATATATGTTTGGCAAACAGCATAAAAGAAAAATTAATGTCATTAACTTCTAATTATTATTTTGCTCCTATATGGGCTAGAAATATATTATATAACATGCATTTTAATAAAGGCTATTCTATAAAAACATATCAAAATATTTTAGATAAAAAGATTCCTGTTCTTCTGGTTTCTGCCGGAGCTTCTATTGATAATTATATAGAAAAAATAAAAGAATTATCTAAAACGCATTTTGTTATAGTTTTATCTCATGGATTTAATACATTAATAAAAAATAATATAAAGCCTGATGCCGTAGTTTCCACCGACGGAGGTTTTTATTCTTCAATACATATTTTAGAAATTTTAAAAGAAGAAAATAAAAATATAAATATTTTTACAACTCATAGTGCTTATCCTTTTCCTTTTACCCATATTAAAGATGAGAGAATATTTTATTTTTCACATGATGAAAGCCTTGAGAAAATACTATACCCTATTAATGATATAGATGACAAAGAGAGTAATATATATTTTTATATGGAAGGAAGCGTTATAATGCCTGCTTTAAGAATAGCATATATGCTTGCTCCTAAATATATACTTCTGGCAGGATGCGATTTCTGTCATGTTGATGATAAAAGCCATTCAATTTATTCAAATGCTGTGGCTTTGGATTTTATTAACAGCAGCAAATTGAAAACTTTTGAGAATGCCAAATATAAAAGGCTTAGTGATAATCAAAAGGTAAAATGTTATGATAATATTTACAGAAATACTTCATCTTCTCTTATAAGCTATAAAAATCATTTTGAAAATCTTATTCAAGAAATTTCAAATATGATTGATGTATTTACTTTAACTAAAGAATCTGCTAATATAAATAATGTAAAAATATTTAATGAAGATATAGTAAAAAGCAATACTGAAAAAAAAGATATAAAAATAACTAATTATATAAGAGAAAAAATTGATAAAGAAAATTTAATAAAGAAAATTAATGAGTTTATAAATAGTAATGATAATATATCAGAAATTGGTAATTTAATATCTCCTTGGCATGTTGATGAGATAGAAAAATCAAGAATTACTTATGAAGAATTTAAAAATTATATAAATAAATGGTATAATGATATAGAAAAATTATTGTATTGAATGTATTTTATTTCTAATAATTTTTTACAAATTAACGATAATATGTTAAGTAAACATAATATGTGTACATGATAAAAAACAGGAGAATATATGACAAGAATAATATTTGTATTTATATCTTTAATTATCTTCAGTTTACAGGCATTTCCTAAAGCCGTAACTACATACTATAATAATTGGAAAATAAGAGAAATAGTTTATGATAATACAGACACAAAAACTGTTACAATGACTATGAAAAATGATAATAATTTTGAAATATATATAGCATCAAGAGGAAATCAATTAAGTGTTAGTATAAATTGGTATAAAGACCGTATAGATGAAAACACTCCTATAGTTGAATATAGTTTTGATAATGCATCTTCAAAATCTGTTGAACCTATAATGAGATCATCAGCAGAAAATTTCGATATATTATACACTATATCACCAGCATTCGGAATCATTCAAGAAAAAGAGATGGTAGAATTTTTTAGAACTTTAATAAAAAGCAAAAGTTTGACTATAAGACCAAACAATTATGGTGAAAAATACAAAATTAATATTGTAGGTTTAAAACAAGCTATAGAAAAGACTGATTTTTCAGGCACTTTATTTGATAAGTATAAAAGTCAAATATTAAGATAATTCTACGCTGTTATATTTTTATTCATCACCGCACGCAGAATTAAACTAACAATATAAATTTATTAGCAATTCAAATTTAATTATATTGTTAATTTAGTTTAACCGTGCGTTAAATGCATTTTAAGGTTAATTTAAACTTGGGCGGGTGCTGTAATTTATAATTAAGCCTTAAAGATAATTAATATAAAAATTCAAAATAAAGCAATAAACTTTAAAGGGCGGGGTATGTAAGTAGGTTTTTTAACTTATTTTTAATCCCACCCTATAGACTTTCAATTCTTTAATTATATTTCTGAACTATTTTTCCTTATAAATATAAACTGTTATTTTAGCTGCCCACCCAGATTTTTTTATATTTGTTATATATTCACCGCACGCAGAATAAAGCTAACAATATAAATTTATGAGTAATTCAAATTTAATTATATTGTTAATTTAGTTAACCGTGCGTTAAATGATTTTAAGGTTAATTTAAACTTGGGCGGGTACTGAAATTTATAATTAACCCTTAAAGAAAATTAATATAAAAATTCAAAATAAAGCAATAAACTTTAAAGGGCGGGGTATGTAAATAGATTTTCAAATTATAATTAACATACAAATATATTAAAGTTATACTGTACATAATAAATATTTTTAATTAGCACAGTATAACTTTTTAAATCAAAAATTAGAATCCTAATTCTTCATCTATAAATATAATATGTATTCTGTCTTTTATATGGCATTTATTAACTACAATTGTATAAGCACATAATCTTTTTTCTATATCGCAATTTTCTTCATCGCAAACCATATTACCTACACAGCATGGATTATCTAATTTAAATCTTACAGAATTTTCACCAGCAGCAATACTTCTTACTCTTTTTATAGCATCTTTTTCTGTATCGCAAACTTTATTTCTTCCAACAATCAAAAATACTTTTTTAGGCCCATAAATAGTAGCAGCAACTCTGTTTCCGCCTCCATCTGTTGATACTACATCACCATTCTTTGTTATGGCATTAGCAGAACATAAATAAACATCACTGCTGAATGCTTTTACTTCTGCTTCAGCTTTTAATTCTTTATTGTTTCTATCAATAAAATTTTTATAGCTTTTTAAATCCTCTAATATACCCATTTGATTAACTGAAGTACTTCCGCCAAAAGTTATAACATCATCTTCTTTAATAAGAGATAATACAAACTTTTTAGCTTCTTCTTTGTTAGAAAAAGAATCAAATGCAAAACCTTTTTTATTGAATTTATCTTTTAAAACTAAAGATAATTTTTGAAAATATTCTTCCTGAACTGTCATAAAAAATCCCTCATTTATTTTAAACTTTGATTTAGTATAGTACAAGTAATATTTTTTTCAAGCAAATAAAATTTGTTTAAAATGCACAGGAGCCAGACATATTGCATTAAGTATTCCTTAGTTTTTTAAAGTATAACATAGGTGTATCATAATTTA
>NZ_CALXRM010000065.1 GCF_944390845.1 uncultured Brachyspira sp. | reverse complement strand
GCTATGCTCCTTCCAGCCTATAAATGCAAAGCAAGTAAACTTACTTTGCGGCTGTCAGTCGCTTTCCTTGTTGCTATACTCAAAAAAGCTTTTACTATTAATCGTTTGTAATAATAGTTTCTATTTCCCAAAGTCCCTGCTTTTCTCTTCTTATAGTTTTGTTTCCCTGCTTTATTTCAGATGAATTATTATTTAATTTAGTTTCCTCTTCTACTTCGATTATATAAGGCAAATTTAATGAAGCTGTATAATAGAGTAAAAGCCTTTGCAAACTCATATCCATCATACAGTCTTCACTCCAGCCGTAACTATTTGCTAAATGTGCAAATAACTTTATTAATTCTATTTTTATTAGTTTTCTTTTTTTTTATCATCATTAGAAGCGTCAATACCTGCCTTATAAAAGCCGTCCATTATCAGTCTAAATATTTTTATAAGCTGATCATAATTAAAATCTTCTAATATATCTTCCCTGCAGGCATCTTTATGCTGCCTTTGTATAAGAGGGATTACTATATCATCAATTACAGTCTGTGAATCAAGAAAACCTTTCTCTGCTATAGACTGACTGTAATCATTGATTTTTAAGGCCAAGCCTGTAGGTATATCATTAACATTTATCTTATATTTACCAAGTTTAGCATAAAGTGCCTTTTTACTGCTGAACTCTTCTAAATCTATAATTTCTATATCTGCCATATTTCATTCCCTTATGTATTTGGATTTATATTTACTGTTATATCTTTTACAATGTCTTCACTGCCTGCTTTCTTAGCTGTGATTTTTAATACAGCTGTACCCTCTGCCTTTGCCGTAATAGTGAAAGTTTTAGTTTCAGCTTCATAGCTTACATCAAAAAACTGCTGATCTGGAGGCTCTGCTGTATGAAGTATCTCGTCAGCATTTGAAGTTAAAATAATAGTATCATTTCCATCTGCTCTTATATCTACATTTGGTTTATCGCTTTCTAAAGTTAAAGCTTCTGGAACTGCTTGTATATTAATAGATATATCTTTAATAATATCTTTACTGCCTGCTTTCTTAGCTGTGATTTTTAATACAGCTGTACCCTCTGCCTTTGCCGTAATAGTGAAAGTTTTAGTTTCAGCTTCATAGCTTACATCAAAAAACTGCTGATCTGGAGGCTCTGCTGTATGAAGTATCTCGTCAGCATTTGAAGTTAAAATAATAGTATCATTTCCATCTGCTCTTATATCTACATTTTGTTTGTCACTTTCCAAAGTTAAAGCTTCTGTTTCTGTATTTTCTTCATCATCATTTACAGACTGTTCATCTTCATACCATGCGAGCTGCTCTCCGCTTTGCTGACTGCTTGATGTAGTTGCTGTAAAACTCAATTTTCCTACTAATACATCCTGTGCTTTATCTGAAGGGAAGGTAAACTCTAAGCCTCCTGCTATTGAAGCCTGCGGTAAATATATTCTTAATTCTTTACCTTCAGCATTAGTATTAACAATCATGATGCATTTAGGTTTTATTGTAGAAGTTTTTCCTCCTGTTGTCATACGAACCATTTTAGGCATTATTCTTGTATATGTGATAATTAAAGTATCTGTGCTAGGAGATATTTTAGTATCTGTAATTTTTATTCCATTAGTACCTATTTTTTCATAGCTTGTTTCTTCTATTAAAATATTGCCTGAAGAGTTTTTCTTCTCTACTTTATTTATTGTTACTTCGCTTCCGTCTGCATTCTTAAATGGTATTTTTATCTCTTCACCTCTTTTATATGTATCCGATTCTACTATATACTGTTTTGTCACTTCTGTTTTACCATCATAGCTGTCTATATTATCTATGCCTCCTCTTGCCATAGCATATTTTTCAAAGTTTACTTCTAAACTGTCAAGAGTTAATTCCATTTTATGTTCAGTCTGTAAAGTAGCTATAGTACCTGCATTGTCGCTTTCTATATCTGCTGTAGACATAGTTTCTTTTATAGCAACACTGCGTGCCGCTCCTATGTCTGTAAGTTTATCAAATCTATCTCCAATTAAAACCTTAGAGCTTCCGTATCTTATTGTTTTTTTATTTTGAACGCTTGTTTGACTCATAATATCTCCTTATTATTATCTCTTTTATATTAATATTTATATAATATTTCTATTGTTGCTATGCTCAAACTCGGCTAATAATACGCAAGATGATAAATCATCTTGCCAGCCTCGTTTTCGCTTTTATATTAATATTTATACAATATCTCTATTATTGTTATTGTTTGATATGCATCTTCAATACGATTATGACTTTCATTGCTTATATCACAGCCGCATATCTCAATATTATCTATCTTTCTTTTCAAACTATTAAAAAACTTTCCTATTTTCTTTTGAAGACTTAATGCATGTTCTAAACATGCAGAATAAACACTAACTTGATAAATATCTCTTGAATATTCAAAATCATATTTAGGATTTGAACTTTGAAGAGAATAAACTATATAGCTTTTATCATTATCTACATTGCTGTCTTCAACAAAATCCAAATAAACACCTGCTGTTTTTTTATCTTCTTGGGTAAGGCTTTTTAATAATTGATAAATTACTCTATGCATATTTATAAACTCTATTTATTATTAGCTTTTTGTATTACTATATTCAAAGCACTTTTAACAGCCTCATCTATATTATTTCTGTTTGATTCAAATAGAGGTATTAACAAAGGCACTTCATTTTTATATTTATTGCCGTATTCATTAAAAAAAGCATAATACCTGTCGCCTTGTTCTTTATACCATTTTATTTTATTTTTCTCAGGTGCTGTGCCTCTTTTTCCTCTAATTGTAGTAATCTTAACATTGCTTTCAGTATTACTTTTTTTATTTACTCTTGTTTCTTTTACAGTAAAATATTTATCAAAAGTCCAGCCTCTTGCTTTTGCTTGTGCATTGGCTTCTTTTGCTATTCTCCTAGCTTCTTTTAATGAGGCTTTTTTTACTTCATTCTTAAAATCAATGCCTAATTCTTCTAAAGTTTTTCTAAACTCTTCAAATCCTTTTAGAGTTATTTTATTTTTTTCAGACATATTACTCTCTATTGTCAGATTTTTTATTATTTACCAATTTTTTTATTGTAAATATGCATTCTGTATTTTTATATGAAACATTCTCTCTATAAATTACTTCATAAATATCATCTTCATTATTTATTTTGGCCATCATTCCTTTGGTATCAAACTCTTTGAAATAATGAGTATGTACTTTTAAAGTTCTTTCTAAATCTTTTCTTTTACCTTGCTGTATATCTTTGTATGTTATATCTTCAATAGAACATTTAACTTTTCTTAATTCTTTTAATTGAGTTTTTCCTGTTCCATTTTTATTATCTACATATTCAGATATATAAAAAGTTATAGAATGTATCAGTTTAGCCACTTTCATTATTGTCGCTCCTGCGTGCCATAGGCAATATTCGCCTCGCCTAATAAAAGCGAATAAGTAAACTTATTCGCACGTCTGTGCCCATGTGGGGCTGGCTTGGCTCATCTCCTATAGAGTAAACTTTTCCCTAGCAATAGCCAATAATCTATGCACACCTTCCAAAGCTACTTTTTCACTTTGACTGGCTTCTCCTGTTTTGCTTTCAAAATAATGAGCAGCAAGTCCAAGTATTGCATACCTAACTTCAGGAGGGCAATTAGCCCTTGTATATTCTGTTTCATTAGCTTTATTACAATAGCTGATTGCACTATCTAAAGTCAATTGCAGTATATCATCATCATAGTCAATGCCTTCTAAGTTTAGAAACTTTTTGAACTCAGCCAAAGTAACTACTTTATTATCTTCGCTCGCTACAAGCCCCGACAATCCCGAGTGATTAGTATCACTCGGCGGGCTTTCCGCTTGCTTTTCTTCGTCATCATCACCTTCTTCGACTACATTAGCAACATCAATGTCTATAGTGTTATCAATATCTTCAGTCTTGCCACTCATATATAAAAGCCTTAAGCTGCATACGCTTGATCATTTGGTAATAATCTTACAAATGCTGATTTTTGAATAGGAGCACCATCTCCCCAATATCCTACTTGGAAACCTACCTGATTTGTTTTGCTGTATAACTCATGCAAAACTTGAAGTTCCATAGACAAGCTGTCCATAATCCAATAATATTTTAAGTTAGCTAAGAACCCAAAATATTTTGTAGCTTCCAGTTTATCTTCGATAAAGTCATTTTGCACAACTGGAATACCAAGTAAAATACTAGGCTGTCCCGCTATTAAACTTTCCTGCCAAATAGGACGGTCCTGCTTATCTTTTAATTTTCTTAAAGCAGCAACTGCTTTTTTATTAAGCATCCACACCGCACCATTTTGGTATCCGCCTTCTAAACCGCTTACGGCATCTACTAAACCATCATAAGTTATAGCAGTACTTGCAGTTCCTACTTTTATATCTCTGTCAGTTGGAATAGCGGCTGTATTATCTGAAGTCTGTGCAAATATTCCTAGAGGCTTATCTGTACCATTGCCATATAAATAATTATATTCCAATGTAGCTGCTAATTTGAATGCTATTCTTTGCTGTACAAAACCTTGAATATCTATATTGCTTTGCTTTATTAATCTTTTACTAAGTTTAACTAACTTAGTTAATTGATTAGGTTTCATTTCTCTTTTACCGAAAGACATATTTGTATCTTCTGTAACTTCTGCGATTTCTGCTGTCCAATCAAGATCATTTAAATCGCTGTCAAGTGTAGGTATTCCTATGCTTGCATATCCGTTCATAGCAGGAATTATATTTGCTCTTGTTCTTATTCGTACAGTTTTATCAAGTTCTTTTATAATATCTTTTACAAGATACTGAGGTGCTATAGTATATCCGCCGCCTTCAGCAACTCCTGCCTGAAGTGTTTCCCTTATCTCTTTATCATTGCCTGTTCTAAACCATCTATCTACTTTAGATCTTAATTCAGCTTCATTATCAGCATTGGAAGTATCTAAATTATCAGCTGTATTTCTTTTATTCATAGAAGAATTAGTTTGAAGCGATAGAAGTTTATCATATCTTTCTATCTCTTTATTTCTGTTTTCTATAACCTGCATTAAAGTATCTATATCATTATCTAATTTTGATATATCATCTTTTTTAATTTCTCTCTCTTCTATACTCATAGAAGCATACGCTTCTCTTTTTTGTATAAGTTCATCAATAGTTGTTAAAGCTAAAGCATTTTCATTTTTTAGTTTTTCTATTAAAGCTCTTAATTCTTCTGGTGTCATAATTTACTCCTTATTATTGTTATCACTCCAACTGCTGTAAATTAGATTGTTTATTGCTTTGTAAACTTCGCAATAAACAATCTGCAGTTGTCGTTATTATTATTTATTTTTTATTTTTAGATATTGTATTTTTCGATTATATTCCTTACTTCTATCATCAAAACCATCATTTATAACAGATTTTTGAGGTGGTTTAGGTATATATGCATCTTCATTCGCAGAATGCGGGCAGTCGCCTTTATACCTAACATTTGTTTCTGTATATGCTGGAAATGTCACTAATGATATTTCATGCAAAGTGATTTCTTCTACTTCACGTATAGGCATTCCGTATTCTTTTAATGTTTCTTTATTATCAAGCCAATTTTCTCTTACTACTTTGAAGCCAAAAGACATTTGCTTTATATCGCCTCTGTCCACGCTTTCTTTCAAATCTCTTGCCCAAGTAGTATTTGGCAAAGAAACTTCAAAATATAAGCCCTTATCATCTTCTCTTAAAATTAATGTGCCAGAACTCTTTCTGCCTAGAACATATCTTGTATCATGTCCCCATAAACATACTTGATCATTTTCTAATAATGATTTAGTGAAAGCACCTTTATTTATACGCTCTCTAAATAAATCTCCATAGAGAGGCTCACTTAAAGAATTATATACAATAGCATAGCCTCTTAATTTAAGAGGTTCACCTTCTGTGTCTGCACTTTTTTGAATATTAATATCTATACTTCTAATTTCATTATTCCTTACTGGCATTTTTATTTTCCTTTTATTATTGCTATGCTCGCCTCACATTATAGGAGCGAATAAGCAGGCTTATTCGCTTGTTCGGCTCGCTTTATTTTCTGTATTTTCATTATTAAAGTCTTTATAGCCCTCATTTTCTGAAGTTTCATAAACACTTTTTATTGGTCTTATTTGCTGACTGCAGAAATACTCATCTCCGTATTCATCTTCTACTTCGTTAAGGTTTTCCAGTATCCGCCATTCATTTCTAGTAAGAACACCATTATTTAATTTTATTTGGTTAGCCTGCTGCCTTGTAAGAGTATCGCCTCTCAAAAGTCCGTCCAAATTAAACTCTATATTATATTTTTTTCTTTCTAAATTATTTAATAAATAGCCGTTTAATGCTTTTTCTATACGAACGCACCACGGTCTTATAGTGTGTGTTACAAACTCTATACTTTGATGTTCTATATTATTATTTGTACTCCTGCTTAAATCTCCTATAAGATGAGGAGGTACACGGAACACTCGGCATATTTCCTCTACTGAAAATCTTCTGCTTTCTAAAAACTGAGCATCTGACAAGTTCATTGTGATAGGGTCTATTTTCATTCCTTCTTCAAGAACTACAATACCTTTTTCCCAAGCCTCTCTGAAACTTTCTTTTAAATTCCTTTTAGCATCTGCACTTAATTGTTCTGGATGTGAAATTATTGGAACTTTTTTAACACCATTAGAAAAGAAATCTAATGCGAAATTATCCTGATAAAGTCCAGTAGTTATTTGCTTACGCATCATAGCTATTGGACTATATCCTATCACTCCGTTCCATCCAAGTCCTGCTATATGCATAACTTGAGACGGAGATAAAGTAATTATTTCTCCATCATCTGAATATTCAAACATTTTATTTCCGTTTGAATCTCTATATATTTTAATCTTATTTGAATCTATTAGATAAAGTTCTGTTACTCTGTTGAAATTATCTCTTACTACTTCTACAAAGCCATTGCCTTGCAGCAGTATTTGAGTGATTAGACTTTCTATAAATGATACTGATGTGGATTCTTCATTAGGAGAGTCATGCAATAAACTATATAAAGAATGATCTTTAGCTTTTATTTTATTATTTCCATTTACTTTATATACAAAAAGCGGTAAAGTAGCTATTGTTTCAGCAATAACTCTTACGCATGCAAATACTGTAGAGAAAGTTAAAGCAGTATTTGGATTGACTGCTGATAAAGTTTTATCATTTTGAATTGATAAAAAATTACTTCCATGAATGTAGCTAAAATCAGGAAATAGCCACTTTTTTATATAATTCCTTATATTTTTTATTACAGACATATAATATATAAAAAAATATAAGGAAATATAAGTTTTATATTGTTATTTTATTACAAGAACTTGAAGCCGCACTGTGCCTCTCTTTATTTTTACTTGTTACGATATTTTTATACACTGTATTTTTTACGTTTTTTTATTATTGATTTTTTATCTTTTTAAGATAGAATATAATATATGTCGATATGTAGAGGGTAAAAATCTAATGTTATATAAAGATTTTGAAGAGAGTAAGAATAATATTATTGCCAAAAGAAATAAAATATGGATTAAAAATAGAATATTTCCTAAATGGATAAATCCAGAAGAAATAGATTTGGAGCAATTTTTTACAAAAGAAGATACTGCTAAATATTGCTACAATAATCTATTATCTTTTTTAGACAAAGAAAAAATAGATATATCAAATTATACTTTTGTTGAGCCTTCAGCTGGTAATGGATCTTTCTTTAACTTATTAGATTCAAAAAATAAAATAGGATTAGATTTAATGCCTTTATCTGATGGTATATTGGAACAAGATTTTTTACTATGGTCGCCTGATGATTTGACTAAAAAGTATATATTTATAGGTAATCCTCCATTTGGTTACAGGGCTTGGCTTGCTTTAGCTTTTATGAACTCAGCAGCACAATATGCTGATTATATAGGATTTATATTGCCTATGTCATTTCAGAGTGATGGAAAAGGTTCTCCAAAAAATAGAGTAAACAATATGAAGTTAGTACATTCTGAAATACTTCCAAATGATAGTTTTTATAGATTAGATAATAAAAAAATTACTGTGAATGCTTTATGGCAAATATGGAAAAAAGGGAATAGTGATTTAGAAGAAAAGAAGTCTTGTGATGATTGGGTAGATATATTTACTGTTGATACTAGAAAAGAAAGAACTTGCGGAATAGAAAAGATGAATAATGCTGATTTTTTTCTTCAAAGAACATATTATACAGAGCAGCCTAAATTAGTAAAAGATTTTTCAGAAGTAAAATATGTATGCGGATATGGTATTATAATAAAAAAATCTAAAAGAAAAGTTGAAAATATATTAAATAGTATAAATTGGAATGATTACAGTAATTTGGCAACGCATAATTGCAGACATATAAGTATGTATCATATAGAAAAAGCCTTAATAGATAGGGGAATTGTTAATGCCTGATAGTATTTATAGTGAATTATTTTTACATATTTTAGAAAAATATCATAATCATTCTAAATGGGATAATGCCGAATTTAAAAAAATAAAAACACTTTCTAATACAGGTGTAGGAAGTGTTGGTCAGGATTTTATTCATGAATTATGTAATAAATTAAATATCAATTCTAAACTTTCTAAAAAGTCTACAGATGTAAGAGATAAAAATGCATATGATATAGAAATAGAAAATATTGATTTTGAGATAAAAACTGCAACTGAAGATACAAATTTTAATTTTCAATTTAACCATATAAGATATCATAGAAAATATGAGGCTATAATTTGTTTAGGTGTCTCTCCAAATGATTTATATTTTAATATATGGTCTAAGTCTGATATTTTAACAGGTAAGGCAGGTAATTTAGTTAGTATGGAAAAAGGAGCAAATGCTTCTTATAAACTTACAAAATCTAAAAAATCATTATATAAAATAAATGAATTTGAAAATATATTATTAGGTTTTATTAATAATTTTAAGAAATAATTTTCAATAACAACTTTCCTAACCAGACGACTGTCTGCCTATATCGAAAAAGCTCCTGAATTATTTTTTTTACGCCATAGGCGGACATTCGTCTAGTTATAAAATATTATATTACTTATTATTAATATATATTTTTAACTAAAATATACTATTAGGAGTATAAATGCCCGATAAAGCTAAAAAAGCCCCTGCCAAGGGCACACCTGCGGTGAAAAATGCCCACACCAAAGGTGCACCTACGGTGAATAAGCCAAAAAAAGCTGTTAAAATACCAAATCCGCCAGAATATTTTTGTGGGTATTCTTTAAAAAAATGGAAAGAACTTGCTCCTATTTTTGCTGAAAAAAATATGCTTGGAGATGCCGATTTATCAGCATTTGAACTTTTATGCCTGCACTATGGTGATGCTATGAATCTTTATGAAGCTATGATTAATGAAGGCGGTTCTATAGCTGGATATTTAGCAGGTAAAAACTCTCAAACTATGGGCGAATATTTAGCTTACCATAAAGCTATAACAGCATATACAAAAATGCTTACTGAGTTTGGTTTAACTCCTGCTTCTAAAAAGAAAGTTCCTGCACCTGACACTATAGAAGAGGATGATCCGCTTGAAAAAATGATAAATGGTTAAATATATAAGGAATGAAAACCTGCCAGATTTATACAGCGTATAAATCTAATCATAGGCAGGTTTGCCGAGTAGGCACCTATTCGGTGAATGATAACAATAATATGTATACCTATGAAGAATATATCAATAAAGTTATAAATAAAGAATTACAAGTGTGTCAAGCTGCTTTTTTATCTGTGAAAAGGCATTTGGACGATATAGAAAAATCAAAAAATAATGATTATCCTTTTTATTTTGATGAGAACGAAGCTAAACGTCCGATCATGTTTATACAATCTTTAGTACATACAAAAGGAGAATGGGCAAATCATAATATTATACTAGAGCCTTGGGAACAGTTTATAATAGCAAATATATTCGGATGGAGGAGAAAAGAAAATAATTTAAGAAGATTTAAAAAGGCTTATATTCAAGTTAGCAGGAAGAATGGAAAAACAACTTTTGCGGCTGGCATTGGTAATTATTGTTTTTTCTGCGACAGTCCTGCAGAGGCTGGAGTCGAAATATATTATATAGCTACTAAAAAAGATCAAGCGAAAATTGCATGGAGTGAAAGCGAAAGACAAATAAGAAAAGCAAAAGCTCTTAATAAAGAAGCGATTACATATAAACAAACTTCTACAATTACAAAGAAAAAAGATACTGCCTCAAAATCAAAACCATTAGGACAGGACAGCAATACTGAAGATGGATTAAATCCGCATTTAGTTATTGTGGATGAATACCATGCACATCCTGATAATGAACTATTAAATGTTCTTGAATCTGGTATGGGAGCTAGAAGGCAGCCTCTTATATTTATAATTACTACTGCTGGTTTTGATAAATCTTCAGTATGTTTTTCTGAATATGAATATGCAAAGCAAGTATTACAAGGTTCATTAAATAATGATGAATATTTTACAATAATATACGAGCCTGACAATGTAAATGATATTTGGGTATTTATGAGCGAATATAAAGAGTTATTAAATAAAGAAGATGCAGGCAAAGAGATTATAACTCAAAAAGAAAAGATTATAGATAATATTATATTTCAAGCTAATCCTAATATAAATGTTTCTGTAAAAGACAATTACCTAAAATCTAGGCTTTTAGAAGGACTAGATAAACCTATACAAAGAACTGATATACTTACAAAAAATTTAAATGTTTGGACTCAGGCAAGCGAAGTTTGGATATCTTCTGACAGATGGCTTAAATCTTATTCACATCAAAATATAAATATAAATGAATTAAAAGGCAGAAAAGCCTGCATCGGTTTAGATTTAGCAACTACAAGAGATATAGCAGCTTATGTTTTATGCTTTGATTCTATTGATAATGGTCCGTATATACTTCTGCCTAGATTCTTTATGCCTAAAGAGAATATAAGGCAGCGTTCTAAAGAGGACAGAGTACCTTATGAATTATGGGCTTCGCAGGGTTTAATTACTTTAACAAGCGGCGATATAATAGATTTTGATATTATAGAATCCTCAATACTAAATGATGCTAACATATTTGAAATTATAGAAATAGCTTATGACCCTTGGAAAGCTATTGAAATAGTAACACACTTAGAAAGCGAGGGCTTCAAAATGGAACAGGTTAGGCAATCTTTTGCTGTTGGAGGTTTATCTGAAGGAACTTCTTTATTTGAAAAAACTATAGATGAACGAAAACTTTTACATGGTAATAATGCAGTTCTTAATTGGATGATAAGCTGCTGTGAAGTAAAAACGGATGGTAGAGATAATTATATTCCTGTAAAACCTGACAGAAGAAGATCATATAAAAGAATAGATGGTGTTGTAGCCTCCATTATGGCTCTTCATAGAGTGATTAAAAATCATTTTGAAGATACTAAAAGTATTTATGAAACTGAAGGTGTATTTAGTTTATAATATCTTTGTATATAAAAAACAATAAATTATAATATAAAAATCTATTTTTTTCGTAATTTTTACTGTTTCTTGATTAAATGACTTGACATTTTTCAAGTTGCTTTATAATAATATTAAATTAATGAGGAGGTAAAAAATGGAATTACTAATTCTATTGATGGTTATCGACTTGCTAACTTTAATCATCATATTAATTAAGTTTAAGAAATAAACTTAATTAAAAGAAAAGGGCTTTAAGTTGACGGCTTGAAGCCCTGTAATTCCAAAAATACCGCCTCATTAATGTATATTATAATCAAAAATAATGGAGAAGTCAATATGTTAATAAAAATTGCAATAGTAATAACTTTAATATCTATATCTTTACATACTGTAATATTAATTAAATTATTTAAAAAGGATAAAAAAAATGGATGATAAAACCAAAAATACACATGGCGGGGCTAGAGCTGGTGCTGGAAGAAAGAAGAAAGAGGTTAAAGCAAAAAGAAAAGGGAAAGTTGTTTATTTTAGAATATTAGATGATGATTATGCTTTACTTGAAAAAATATCAAATGAAAATAATCTTACCGTAAATAAATATGTACAAAAAATAATAATGAAAAAAATAGAAACTGCAAAATAAAAATATGAGCCGACACCGTTTTTATGGTTTCGGCTTTTTTAATACCCAAAAACATATATAAAAACACTATTTTTTTATATAAAATATATAAATTCAGTGATTTTTTTTACCATTTTACTTGAAAAACTATTGACATAAAATCAAATTATGTTATAATTATATCATAATCAATGAGGGAGGTAAGAATATGCAGAAGAAACGGCAAAAAAATAAGGGCGATTATAACATATAACCGCCCTTTTTATTAAGCTGCTATTCTTTTTTATTTTGTATCATTCATTTTATCCAATACTGCCTGTCTGATATATTCAGCGACACTGATATTGTTTTGAGCTGCTTTTTCTTTAAGTAATCCATTTTCTTTTTCACTTAATCTACAATACACTTTAATATCTAATCTATTAACTGTTATCCTTTTTCTGCCAGCTCCTTCTCTATAACCTCCCTTTGCCATATTTCCACCCTTATTTTTTAATAATATTCAAAGCAATTATTGTAATTAGAAGAGTACATGTAATAATATTTAGTATAAACGTTAATACTTGGATATTCATTGTTTTTTATCCTCTTTTTTATTTCTTTTAAATATTTGAATTATAACTATTAAAAAAAGCACGCTTCTTAAAAGTTCAAGCCAAGTATTTAAATTTTCTATATCCATATTGACATCTCCTTTATTTTTGATTATAATAACAAATATGGAGGATACGGCTGAAGTTTTGGGAAACTCCAACCGCTTCAAATAGCTTAATACCTTATTTCATAAGAGTATTAATTAATGTTATAAATGCTGCGAACAAGTATAACAATGCTATTATGAAGTTTAAATCCTCCATATTGTCCTCCTTTTTGTAGGATTAATTCTATTATATCACAACAAATGATTTTTGTCAGTACTTAATCTATAAAAAATAATTAAAAAACAGTAATTATTATTTAATATTAAATAAAATAAATATGCTTGAAATAAAAAGAAAAAACCTTATAATAAAATAAAAAAACTACGGGTATATACTTAAGGACAGGACAGGACAGGACAGGACAGGACAGGACAGGACAGGACAGGACAGGACACTTCTTTATTAAAAAATCATAATTATGTAAATAAAAAATCTTCAGAGTATCTATACATCGTACAATCCTCTTTAGAAACTTCTAAATGCAAAATCGGCATCACAGACAATCTTGAAAGAAGATTAAAAGAATATAATAACACTACAGGAAAATCAAAAGACAATATTTATTCTTATATTTTTACATGCCAAGTAAAAAATATGCGTCAAATAGAAAATGATATAAAAAATAATTTTCCTCATTTAAGAGAACAGAAAAGCAAAGAAATTTATTTTTATAATAATTCTTTGTTTGATATGTATATAGATTTTATTAAATCGCATTCATTATTTGTAAAAGAAATATATATAAAGCCTGAAGAAAAAAAGACTGTCGTAAAAATAGTGAAAAAAACTACTCCTACACTTGAAGAAAGAGGATTAACCAGAAAAGATGTTATGCAGAGGGCTAAAAATATTAATAATGATGAGTTTTATACCCGTTATGAAGATGTAGAAAAAGAAATAGAAATGTATGATATAAAAATTTGGGAAAATAAGTGTGTGTTTTGCAACTGCGATGATGCTGTCGGAGAAAGCAGAACAGAAAAAGATACATCTGCTTTTGCTCTTTACTTTATCAAAAATTTTATGCGGTTAAAATTAAAAAAACTTATATGTACACATTACAGCGGGCAGATGGATTTATTTAATGCAGGAGCTAAAGGATATATTTTTACCAAAGATGGTGTTAATGAAATTATAGAAACGCCAAAAAATTATACAGGTTCTTTTGACGATGATTTATCATTGAAAATATTAAAAGAGGATGCCGATATCATTTGCACTAATCCGCCTTTCTCACAGGCTAAAGAATATTGGCGTACTATCATAAACAGCGGTAAAAAGTTTTTAATTATTTCCAATATATCCAATTGTATAAATACTGCATTTATTCCATATTTTATAAAAGAAAACGTCTGGGCTGGATATAACAGCGTAGATTGGTATTTAAACCCTAAACGTGAGCCTGTTCGAGCCGCCGGACATTGGTTTACAAATATACATATACTAAACAGACCAAAAATAAAAAATATCAAGTTTGTATCTTTAGACGAAATACCGGATCGACATAAAAAGTATGATGATAACGCTACATTAATAGTCGATAATAATTATATACCTATAAATTATGAAAAACCGTTCGCCGTATCCCCTCGTCCTATACTAAACGGGATACTGGAACATGGTTATAAAATTGTTTATGATAAAAAATACGTACCATATATAAATAAAAAAGAAAAATTTGCCCGTGTTCTTATACAAAAAGAAAAGTAAAAACAAGCAGATATATAAATGAAAAAATCTTAAATTAAATATTTAGTTTCTATTATATAAGTCGGCTATTATTATTAAGCCGACTTGTTTTTATAGTAAATAGTAATAAGTTAAAAATGACTATTTTTTATATACATAATAATAAAAATAATATAATTAATAAAAATTAAAAATGAAGGTATATTATTATGGACGATTCAAGAAATAGTGTTACTATTAATTTCAGACAAGAGTTATATAGATGGATTGTTAAGATGGTAAAAAAATAATAAAGCAGATCCTCTTAATTATTCCAACTCTACGTTTGCAGGATTCGTGCAGTCTTGTGTTGCTAAAGCTAAAAAAGAATGGGAGGAGAAAGGGAGCGAAATGCAAAAATTAAAAAAAAGAGTAGCAGAATTAGAAGAGGCTGTAAAAAGAATTGATGAATTGGAAAATAAAATTAAAGAATTAGAAAAATAATGCTGATACCCCCTAATAAAAAAGTTATCGCCATGCACAAAAGACTCCCCACTCGTTGCACCGATTGAAAGCCTGTAGAGATTTTACCCACCCCCACCAAGCAAATATAAATCACTTATAATTTTGTTAAAGAAAAAAAGCTAAAAAAAATTATTTTTTTATTAAATTACTATTGACTTTTTGAATAATATCGAGTATAATCAAAATATAAATAACAACGGAGGTGATGCTATGTGAATATTATTGAACTGCTAACCGCAATTACTAATTTGTTGACAGCTATAATAATTGCGGTTACGACTTTTAAGAATAGGAAATAATTCTTAAAAGTGTCCAAACGGGGGTGGGTTCACATTCCCGCTCCCTTTGGATATTATAAAATATATATATAAAGGAGTCAAGTATGTTAGAAAAAATTACTTGGATAATATCCATAAGTGCTTTGTGTATAAGCATATTTAATTTAATAATGGTGTTAACAGTATGGAAAAAAAAGTAACAGAAAATAGAGGCGGTAAAAGAAATGGTGCAGGACGTCCTTTTGTAGATAAAGAGAAAGGTAAAATGCACACACATGGTATTACTATGCATGATGACATCTGGAAAGATATAGTAAATGAAGCTAAAAAATTAGATTTATCAGCAAGTCAATATATAGTAATGCTGCACCAAAAAAACATGAAAAATTAAACCACTGCGTAAGCCTTTGCGGCAGTAGAATGACTGTTGCGATAATTTATATTATCGCAACACTATATAACACTGTATTATTTTACATTAAGATATTGATTTTTTTATAAAACAGTATATTGTTTAAATAGGTTTATTTTAATAAGCTAATTAATAAATTAAAAAAGAAGTTATTTTATATGATTTATAGAAGGAAGATTATACTATCTTTATTAGAAGAATTTGGAAATAAATTAAATAAAACGGATTTTCAAAAATTTTTGTTTTTAATATCTCAAGAACAATTACAAAATACTAGGAAATCCTATTATCATTTTATACCATATAAATATGGATGTTTTTCAATACAATCTTATTCAGATATAGAGTTTTTAAAAAAGAATAATATAGTTAGAGACGATACATTCATTAGTAAAACAGATGATATTTTATATGCTAAACAACTAAAAAGAGAAGATATGGATATAATAAGAAAAATCTATAAGCTTCATGGAAATAAAGATACTAATGAATTATTATCATTTATATATAAAAATTATCCTTTTTATTCCTTAAATAGTGAAATAATAGATAGATATTTATCTCAAAAAGAGATATCTAATTTAAAAGATACTATATTTGGTAAAAATAATTATATGTTATTTACCATTGGTTATGAAGGGATAACATTAGAAGAATATATAAACAAACTAATCAAAAATAATATAAAACTAGTTATTGATGTTAGAAAAAATGCTGTTAGTATGAAATATGGTTTTTCAAAATATACACTGAAAAAATGGTTAAATAATATTAATATAGAATATGAACATATACCAGAATTGGGAATAGAATCTGAAAAAAGAGAGGAATTAAAAAATCAAAAAGACTATGATGAGCTTTTTAATGATTACAAAAATACAACATTAATAAACAATTTTAAACATGTAGAATATATATTTAATAAATTTTTAAAACATAAGAGAATAGCATTGACATGTTTTGAAGCTTTACCAATCCAATGTCACAGAAGTATTGTAAGGGATGCTATAACTAATTTAGATAGTTGGAATATATTGGAGTATGGAGTAAAAGACCTTTGAGAAAAAAAGTATTTATTACAGTAAAAACTTATCCAACAATATCATATAGTTATGGAGAACTAGTTTGTACTGCTGGATTTACAGAAGATGGAAACTTTATAAGGGTATATCCTATACCATTTAGAAAATTAGAAAATGAATTAAAATATATAAAATATCAGTGGGTTGAAATGGATATAGAAAAAAATAAATCTGATTTCAGACCAGAGAGTTATCATTTATTAAATATTGAAACTATAACTATGTTGGATAAGGTTACAACAAATAATAATTGGAAAGAAAGAAAAGAAATTATATTTAAAAAAAATAGCAATCTATATAGGGATTTAAAATTTTTAATAGACTGTTCTAGGAAAAAAGGAAATGAATGTGTATCTTTAGCTATATTTAAACCTACAGAAATAATAGATTTTTTAATTGAGGAAGAAAAAGAAAAAGAATGGGATAAAAATAAAATAGATGCTATATATAGTCAATATAATTTATTTAGCCATGATAATTTTTTTACATTGGTAGATAAATTACCGTATAGATTTTATTATAAATTTAAAGACATTAATGGAGTTGAAAGTAAACTTTATATTGAAGATTGGGAAATAGGTGCCTTATTTTGGAATTGTTTAAAATCTCATAATGATGAAAGAATAGCTTGTGATTTAGTTAAAAAGAAATATTTGGATATAGCAATAAATAAGGATATATATTTATTTTTAGGTACTACTAAAGAATTCCATTATAAATCTCACAATCCGTTTATTATAATAGGAGTTTTCTATCCTAACAAAGAAGAACAATATTTTTTAGATTTATAATAAAGTATTACGATAACAGTAATTATCGCAACAGTAGTTTTATTAATCTAAAAATAAAATAATCAAAAAATAAACAATAGAATACATTATTAAAAATAATTCAGCAATTTTAATTGCTATTCTAACATTTATAGGTGTATAATCTATTTCTATACCTTTCTTTAAATATTCTTTATTATATAAGTAAATAGACAATATAGAAAAAAATATATGCAAACCAATGAATATTAATAAAAATAATTTCATTATTACAGCTCCAAACTTTTTAAGTATATGCCTGTTATAGCTATACTGCTATGATTTAATGCCTGTCTAATAAGTTCTATGTCTTTGGTTTGTTTGTATAAAGTAACAGCAAAATAATGCCTTATATCATGTATAGAGTAGGCAGCTTTTATTTTGCCTTGATTATATAAACGCTTTGAACTCCTATAAAAGATGTTCCTTATTACTTCAGAGCTTTTATTTTTGAAAGGATTATTAAAAGAAAGATTATTCTGTTTTAATAATTTAATAACTTTGTCAGTAACTTTCCAGCTTATTTCTTTGCCTTTTGAATATGAATAATATTTGTTATTTCTTATTTCTAGTTTAGGTAAAGCACCAACACGTACACCGCATTCCATTATAAAAATGATGGCCACTTTTATAAGAGGATCAGATATATCTTTAATTATTAATTCAATTTCTTTTTTAGTTGGTACTTCCAAACGTTTCTTATTTTTTACAGGCGGACGAGTTTTTGTCCCTCGGAAAGGATTTTTTATAAATGGATACCTTCTTTCTAAAAAAGAAAAGAAAGAGGAACAGGAAGAAACTAATGCACGTACACTTAAATTAGAAAGCTCGCTTGAATTGACTTCTGTTATAAAATCATCAGCTTCTCTTGCTTTAATAAATAAAATATTCTTATTATTCATTTTGCAGTATTCCTCTAGTTTATTAAGTCCGTTTTTATACTGTCTTTTTGTGTGATTGCTTTTTGTTTTTGAACATTGCTTAAAAAAGTTTTCTTTCTCTGTTTCATAATCTATCTGTTTAATAAGCTGTTCTTCTTTCATATAGTCAAGTATATTCAAGTAGTTAGCTTGCTTTACTAAAATAGCGGCCTGCTGTTCAGTTATTATATTATTATTGACTTGTAATATTAATTCTTTATTTTTCTTAGAAGCCATATTTATACCTTTTCATAAATTAAAGACCTATTACGATTTTTTAGTCTTTATTTATATGAAAAGAATATAAACTTTTATAACTTTTTAAATATACATAGCTATTATTTATTTTTAGACTTTTATACTATATTATTTTCAATCAGTACTGTAAAAATTTAATTTATAAGTAAATTCATCAATTTCTTTTTTTAATTCCTTTGGGGCTTCTATACTCATACTTCAAGTTCTTTAACAATATTCTGTGTTTTAGAAAACTAATCTACTTTATATTTTTTCATTTTTATATCCTATATACATAATCGATATTATTCTTTTCTTTTTCTCCTTTTATCAAATTAACAGATTCATTAAAACTCATATCTAAAATTGATAAATAAACAGCACTGGATACAGCTCTCTTTTTATGAATGCTGATAATTTGTTTCGGTTCATTAAAATATTCATTATTAACAAAGACTTCTTCAACACCTAGATTTTCTAATTCTATTAATAATTCTAATAAAACATCTATATCTGTTAAATCTCTATCAATATTATATGAATTAATAATACCTTCTATCATAAATATTATTCCTATATTGTTATTGTTTCATTGTTATCTTTATGTATTTTTGCTGTCTTTATAGCATCGCATATAAAAACTTCGTCTATTATAAAATTAATTTGCTTTGAATTATTTTTATCTAATTCAATTTTTTTTATGTATTGATTTAAAGTAAAATGATCATTTGATATTAAAACTCTATTACACCCTTTGTTTTTATATGATTGTAAGCTATCAATTAATTTAGTGATATTCATTAAAACGGTACCTCTTCGTCATCTTCCTGACTATTATTTTCTGCTGTGTTATTAGATTCTTTTTTATCAGCAAGCATCTGCATTGACTGCATAATAATTCTCACCTTAGATCTGGTAGTGTTTGTGTTTTTATCCTGCCACCTTTCCTGCCTTAATGTTCCGCTTATACAAACCTGCTTTCCTTTTGTAAGATATTTATTTGCTGTTTCTGCAAGTTTATCAAATGCCACTA
>NZ_CALXRM010000064.1 GCF_944390845.1 uncultured Brachyspira sp. | reverse complement strand
CTTTGTCAATTTTTTGTTGTTCTTTTTCCCGCCGCACGCCACAGGCGGACAGCGTCAAAGAACCAAAAAGTGCAAGTGTAAAAAATTAGTACTAAATCATACTAAAATTGTCTTATATGTAATATGATTTATTAAATTAAAGCCCAAATATAGCCTTTCGCGAAGCGTATCCGAGCCTGTCGAGGATATAGCTTCTTTGTGGCAATACCACCCTAAAGGACTTCCTATGGTCGCAGGCACTCCTTTCAGTCGCAAAAGAAGTGGGGTGTTGCGTAAGCACGCAGAGCGGTGGGCAAAGCCCCAGATATAAAAACAAAAATATAAATTTATTTTTGACAAAATATAATTGTTTAGGTATATACAAATTTATTTATATAAAATATTGTTTAACTAAATTATACAAATAAAATATAAATAAATCATAAAATTTATTTATTTATCTCATAGAAATTATCATATTCTATATCATTTGATTTTAATGCTTCTATCAATTTATCTTTAAAAAATATTTCACTTTCCCAAGACATACCGCAGCCTGCTGATATTTCACTTGGTATTGATATTATTTTTCCTAGAGCTTCATTGTTTTTTAGCATAATATCTTTAAAAATTTTTTCTGCTCTCATAACATCAGTTGTAGTATTAAAAGTTATTATTAATCTTTTTTCTTTATCTTCTTCTTGTTTTGAGGATATGTTTGAAGTTTCAGATTTTATATTATTTTTATAAGATGAATTTTTTTCAAAACCTATAATAGCAGCACCTATAGCACCTGCATACTGACCTTTGCTGTTAGTAATAACTTTACCGCCTAAAGTTTTTTCTAATGTTTTTATTAAATAATCAAATACGCATAATCCGCCTGTAAGAAAGTATGTATTGTCTTTAAATTTTCCGCAAAGAGAGGCAACTTTATTTGCAACGGAATTTACTATAGCATAAGCAATTTCATCTTTTTGCTTTCCGCTTGCTTTAAGACTTATAACTTCTGTTTCGGCAAAAACTGTACACATAGAGCTTATAACAACATCTGTATTATTGCATTTTGAAGCTTCATCAAGGAGGGTAGGTATAGAACAGCCTAAAGAGTTAGCCATTAATTCTATAAATCTTCCAGTACCAGCAGAACATTTATCATTCATAATAAAATTGTCAACTTTGCCGTTTCTTATGCTTATTATTTTTGTATCCTGTCCGCCTATATCAATCAATGTTCCGTCTAAATTATTAAATAGATAATTTGCTCCTTTAGCATGACAAGTTATTTCTGTTACTGTTTTATTAGCGTATTCTATTGATACTCTGCCGTAACCAGTACCTATAAAATATGAATTTTCTTTATCTATATTTTTTTCTTTAAGCATTTCTAATATCTTTGAAGCAGCTTCAACTCCAGACCAGCCTGTTGGAATCATAAATAATTCTATAAAGTCATTTTTTTCTGAATCATAAACAGCCACTTTGGAAGCAGTGGATCCTATATCTATACCAATATAATACATTTTTATTTCCTTTAATAATTATTTTATAAAAAACGCTTACTTATATCTTTTATAGCATTAATTCCTATTTCTATTTCATCTATTGTATTAAAATAAGAGAAACTAAATCTTACTATTCCCTGTTTTACAGTACCAAGAGATGTATGCATAAGCGGAGCACAATGACCGCCGGATCTTGTTGCTATATCAAATTCATTTGCAAGTATATCAGAAATTTTTCCGGAATCAATATCGCCTATATTTAAAGCTACTATTGAAGTTCTATTATCTGTATCATAATTACCGTAAAATTTTATATTATCTATATTTTTAATGCCGTTATAGAAATAATTTGCTAATTCTTTTTCATGTTTTCTAATATTTTCTATGCCTTCTTTTTCTATAAATTTTAAAGCAGCATTAAGGCCAGCCATGGAATGCCCATTTAAAGTACCAGCTTCAAGTCTTGTAGGCATATTTTCCGGCTGAGTTTTTGAATATGTTTTTATTCCTGAACCGCCTGTTTTTAATGGTTTAATTTCTATTCCTTTTTTTATACATAAACCGCCTGTTCCTTGAGGTCCCATTAAACCTTTATGACCAGTAAAACAAATAATATCTATATTACTTTTTTTCATGTCTATATCAATACTTCCGGCACTTTGTGAAGCATCCAATATAAATAGTATATTATGTTTTGCACATAAATTACCAATAAAGTCTATATCTAAAATATCTCCTGTAACATTGGAAGCATGTGTACAAATAATAGCTTTTGTTTTTGATTTTATATTTTTTTCTATTTCATCATAGTCAATTTCACCATTAATATTTGCTTTTATTATTGTAATTTCTGCTCCAAGTTCTTCCATTTCATAAAGAGGTCTTAAAACACTATTATGCTCTAATGAAGTTGTTATGATATGTGTATCCTGATAATTATTTATTATTCCTTTAATAGCTGTATTTAATGCCTCTGTAGAATTACTTGTGAAGGCAACATAATTCGGGCTGTATCCATTAAAAAGTTTGACTATTCTCTCTCTAGTTTCTAGTATAATTCTTTCACTATTTAAAGACGATTCATAAGAGCCTCTAGAAGCATTGGCAAAACTATTTATAGCTTCGAAAACTGATTTAGCAACAGTATCAGGTTTTTTTAATGTAGTGGCGGCATTATCAAAATATATCATACAATATAATCCCAATTATTACTAACTTTTGTTTGTTCTTTGTTTTTATAGAATGTTTAATAATAAATTAATAAAAATTGCAAGCTTTATAATAAATTGATTATAGGCTTACAATTTTTATTTATATCAAAATTGAAATTATAACATTTCAACAAATGCTTCTAATCTTGTTCTAAGCTGTCCGCTGTCGCTGTTAGAATAATTAGTTTCTATTTGTAAATATGATTTTCCGCATCCTTCTACAGTACGTCTTACTTTTTCACTTTCTACAGCATAAGTATGACAAGCACTTAAAGTAACATCTACAACACCGTCAATTTGGTATTCATCTATATATTGTTTTATTATATCCATTCTTTCGTCATTAGGACTCATAACAGAACAAGGTATATTCAAATATCTTTCTGCTATAGCTTCTATTGGATCTTTACTTTCATCTACAAGCATTTCAAAACTTTTAGTTCCAACACAGCTTTCAAAACAAACAACACTTGATCCAACTTCTTCTAATTGTTTTATAATTTTATCTACAAGTCCTCCGGTAGGGCAGCCTGTTATTAATATTCTAGGTGTATTTTTAGTAAATGGAGATTCTCCTTTTTCATGTTTTTCTTTAAGAGTATCTACTAATTTTTTTATTTCTTCCATATAGAGTTTTCTGTCAAATTTATAATTAGATGCCTGCAAAGCTTCATGCATATCACTTCCTTTAATAGGAGATGGTATCAATTTTCCTAAATTAAAAAACTCTTTTATTATTTTTCTTTCTTCATTGCATAATTTTATAGATTCTTTTAATTTTTCTTCTGTAATTGTTACATTAAACTTTTTTTCTAATCTTTTTATAAGTTCTTTTATTTCATTTTGCCAAAGTGCTATAGAGAATTCATTTCTTGAATGAGGAAGCTGCATTACATGAGTATCTTTTATTTCACCCAAAAGTTCATACATCTTTTTCTTTCCGTCGCATGTAGTTTCTCCAACTATAATATCAGAAAAATACATATATGGACATTTATCAGTAATAGCAAAACCATAGCTTGATTTTATTAATGGGCATAAATTTTTAGGTAAATATTTTTCAGCTTCTGGTATAGTTTCATCATTTGTAGAGCATAATGATACTGCTATAGCATCAGCTGCATATATTACTTCTTTTGGTGTATATGTACAAAAAGTGCCTACTACATTTCTTCCTTTATCTTTTTCTTCTTTCATTGTAATAAAGCCTTTTTTGCGTGCATCATTAAATGTTTCAAAAATTTCCGGTAAATTATTATTAGACATACTATTATTCCTTTATATATTAAATAAAATTAAATTAAAAATGATATTAATTTGAATTCTATAGACTATAGAAAAGGTATATTAATTATGTCTAGTATATTTTATAGATAAATATGATATAGCTGCTATTATTTTAGATTTTGCGAAATTTGTTATCATATTTTTTAATATCTCCAAATTCCCCAAACATCTATTCCGCCAGCAAATGCATTGTTTATATTGAAATCAGCACTTTTCTTCATTATGCCTTGTCCTTCAGCATAGGCAGTCAAACCAAATGTAAGATTTTCAATAAGTGTAACCTGAAGCTCTCCTTCAATACCATAATGTAAATTGTATTCTCCGTCTGTTTTATATATATTTCCTTCAAACATAAGTCTAGGCATTATATAAGTATATAAAGCACCTAATTTAGCTTCAAATTTGGCAGGAAGTAATACATAGAATCTCATACTGTCAGTTGCTCTTTCTGTTTGTTCAGCATCACTATAGTAATAGTTATTTAAAGCATCAGAAGCATATCCTGCATCTATAGTTGCCCATCTAGCTCCTATACCATAATAATAAGCCAATTTAATAGGCAAACTTATTTGTACAGGGAAATTATCGAATCTTGTAAGCATAATATTACCATATAAAGATCCTCCAATAACCATAGGAGGTGTTTTACTGCCTGAAACTTCTTTTGGTGTGCTTGAAAGCTGTATACCATAATGAAGTGACATAGTAAATTCATCTAATAAACCGCCTCTAAAAAGGAAACTAAATTTTGGTGTTGTACTTACAGATACTTTTCCGCCATAATAGTTTTGATTTCCGAAAGAGAATGATACAGGGAAAGATAATCTATATCTGTCATTTGCAAATCCAAATGAAAAAGAATGGCTATGTGCTATTGGGGCATTTTTTTCAGTAAGATCATTATATAAGTTAAATTGATATCCGAAAGCAAACATTCCATAACTTAAACCAACAAATCCTTTAGGTACAAATGCTAATTTTCTTTTTCCATCTTGATTTGAATAACTATTATCAACTATATGTGATAAATCTAGTATAGCAACACCTAATTTAAAAGGAGTGTTGTGATTCATCATAGGAGCAAAATCGTATATTGTGCTTACTCTGTCAGAACCGAATCTTGTTGATGTTACTCCATCTATTAAATTATGCATGTTATCTTTGTCTATTATATCATCTATAGCAAATGCAAAAGAACTGAATAATAGTAATAGTAGACATACGAACTTTTTCATTTTTTCTCCGCGTTTAGTATTTATATGTTGCAAAACAGATATTATTTAATATTGTAATACAATCGACATTATATAATAATGTCGTATTAGTTTATAGTAGAAATCTTATTTTTTCAAGTGCAATTTATAATTATTGTTTTATTTGTTTGTTATTAAATTTAAGCTTATCTTCTTCCGATAAATTGATAAATATAGAGTTTTATATGATAAAAGATTTTATTTATTTTATAGTTGTTATTTTATCAAAAACAATTATAGATTTATTCAGACTATTCGGCAGTATTATACTGTTTGGTTTTATACTATATGTTCTTTCATCTTTAACAAGAAGAATATTCGCTAAAACATTAGGTTCAAAAACGGAAGTATATCTTACTGGCTGGATAGGAACTCCTATACATGAACTTTCTCATGCTTTATTTTGTTTAATATTCAGACATAAAATCAATGATATTAAATTATTCAATACAAAGTCAGACACAATAGGGTATGTACTTCATAGTTATGATTCTAGGAGTTGGTATCAGCAAATAGGAAATTTCTTTATAGGTGTTGGGCCTATTATAATTGGTACATTAATAGTTTATTTACTATTTATATTATTGGCTCCTGAATTAAAAAGCAATATATTCAAAATGCCTCATGTTCAATATAAACAAATGTTCAATTCAGAAATTTTATCCGTGTTATACTACACTGTTTCTAATATTTTTGTTTATACATATAATATTTTCATTAATATAATAAAAAATGTGATTACTTATTCTTCATTTAAAAGTATAACATTTTGGATATTTTTATATTTATCTATATCTATAGCTTCTCATATGGAATTAAGTCCAGCAGATTTATCTCATGCTTGGAAGGGTATGATTGTAATATTTGCTGTATCTTTAATATTAAATACATTTTTGATTTTGATAAAAATATTCTTAAAAATAGATATACCAGATTCTGTATATATTTCTATAAATAAGCTGCTTGAAACTTATAATATGATTTTGATATTTTCTTCTATAATATCATTATTTAATGTAATAATATCATATTTAATACTTACACCGATTAATTTAATAAGAAACGGCGGTTTGATTAATCCATTCAGCGGTTAAGTTAATAAGTTTAATTAGAATAAATAAAAAAGATTTAAAATAAAAAGATTATAATTAAGATTATTTTTTACTTCCAAATTTATTTTTAACAAAGTTGCTTAAAATATTTAATTTATCAGCAGTAGCCTCTTTGGAAGCTTCTAAGTTTTGGCTTTCTATTTCTTCGTAAACTTCTTTTCTGAATATTTTTACATTTTTAGGTGCATTAATGCCTAGTTTGATTTGATCTCCTCTTATATCAACTAGCATTATTTCTATATTATCACCTATTACTATGCTTTGATTAATTTTTCTAGAAAGTACAAGCATTGTTATGAACTCCTTTCTTCTGTTTTATTTTCTGAATTATTATCACCATCTTCTAATAGAATAGAATGTCTGGTAGTATATTTATCTCCGGAAACAGTACATTGTTTAGCTTTATGATTTTTGATATTAAAAACTACAGGTGCTACCAAATTAGCACTCATAGTTTTTAAATCATTATTTGGAATGCTGACAATAGTAAGAAGGTATAAATCTTCTTTATTTTCTATGCCTAAATACTTTATATCATCATCATGAACATCTGGTTCATAATTTTTGAATACTAAAAATGGATCAATAAGTATAAAGCATACATTTTTATTGTCTTTAGATTGTAGGATTTTAAATGTTCCTTCCTTGTCCATATTAACTAAATAGAACTCATCATAGTCTTCAAAAGCTAATATTGTACCATTTAAATGATATAGAGAGTCATCTGAAACTTCTATTTTTCCCAGTATCCTAGATTCTATTTCAGGCATATAATAATTTCCTTTTATACTTTTTATTTTTTAGATTGTCAGCATTTATTTTTTATGTTTAATAGTTTTTATTTATCTTAAATAATCCATAAGAGTTCTGCCTAATAATCTTCCAGCTGTTTGTAAGGAAGCATTATGAGCATATTGCCACATATTGAAGTTAACTATTTCTTCAGAATAGTCAATATTTTCATTTTTAGCCAAAGCTTCTTCAATAGCTAATTTTTGATCTTCAAAGCTAGCATAACCCATATCTAATCTTGTTACTTTAGATGAAGCATTAGCTTGTACAGTAGCAACATTGTCCAAAGCACTGTCTATATAACCTAAAGCTTCAGAACCTATAGCTCTTACATCATCATTAAGCATTGCATCTCTTAAATATATTAAAGTTTCAAATACGCTTTTTCCAGTAACTAAAGCACTAGGCTCATAGTTGTTTTCTGGAGTATTAGGAGCACCAACTCTTACTAAACCTATATCTTGTAATACAGTACCGCCTGATAAGTCTTGTAATAATATTTTGTGAGGTGTTCCAGTTTTTAATTGTATAACTTTTTCTCCGCCTTTTAAATCACCTATGCTTGCACTTACATTTCCATTAGCATCATTTATTCTTTGAACTATTGCTTCAATATTATCGCCTTGTTTGATATTGATAACCATATCATCAATCATAATATCTTGATTTTCAGCAGCTATATAAGTAGAAGCATCTGTTGTAGAAATAATTTCCATATCAGTACCCCAGAAAGCATAGTTACCTGGAGTAGCAACATTGATAACCTGACCATTTTCTACTTCTCTGTTTTGAGCATTAGCATCACCTTCATATATAACAGATTTTATTAAAGAACGTCCTGCTTTTTCATCATGTCCGTAGAATGCTCTGAATGGGGCAGTTTTTATACTTGTACCTGAAAATATAAATTCACCTTTGCTTTGGGTTTTTGAAATGTCATATATTCTTTCTAACATTTCTTCAACTTCCATAGCCATTTTTGCTCTGTCATCAGCACCATAAGTACTGTTTGCACCTTGTACTGCTAAATCTCTAGCTCTGTTTAAAGCTTCTGTTATTCCAGACATAGAATCATGTGCTACGCTTAATTTTTCTTTACCATCAACTATATTATTTTGATATCTATCAACTGAAGACATTCTAGTTCTGTAGTAGATAGAATTTATAGTTGAAGTAACGTTCTGGTGAGGGTACTGTACCCTTTGACCAGTAGATAATCTAGTTTGAGAAGCTTCCATCTCATTATAGTTTCTTTTTATTGTACTAACTGTTCTATTGAATTGGGCTTGTTCAGTAACTCTCATAATTTGTATCTCCTGTTTTTATATAGAAGTGATTATATATCGTTTCTATTCTCGTAATAATTAAAAATTCTTTTATTATTTTTTTATGATATATATTCTTTATCTATTATTAATAATTATTAAAAATCATAAAAAATTCTTCTTTATTATCGGAAACTATAATTATAAAAAATATTATGATTACATATTATTATTAAAAATTATATTATTGTATTATGATAACTAATCAATCATTTAAATATTATTTTAATTTATCATAATTATTTTCTACTAGATTATAAGAGTATATTTTTTCTTTATCAGAATTTTTTACTATATTCCAAAGTATAGAAGCTGCTTTTAATTTATTTTTTTAAATTTTATTTCTATCATCATCGCAGAAATCTTTTAAGAATTTATTCCATTGACATGAAGTATTATCATATTTTGCATAATTATTTTTTTTATAGTAAACATCAATCATATCTTTTATAGTGAAATTAGCATCATTGTTTTCTTTTACTTTTTTCCAAACTGCTGCCATATCAGCATTGAATTTATCTTGATTTGTATATACCTAAACAATTATATTTTGTCAAAAATAATTTTTTTAATTTAAAATATTTTCAGGGCCTTGCCCCGAATCCCAGTTCTTTTACCGAGTAGGTACCTTTATGTATTGGTATAAAAGAACCAATATCCTCAACAAGCTCGGATACGCTTCGTGAAGAACTGCATTTTTATAGGTTATACCCTATATTTAATAGGCATGTTTTTAATATAAGGTTCTAGCAATTGCGTTTTTTGCTACTTTGAGAAGTCCGCAGAGCGTGTGCGGCAAAAAAGTAGATAACATTTATATAAAGTGCATCAATTGACAAACTTAAAAATTTTGGGTATATACTAAAAATTTTTAACTTTGTCAATTTTTTGTTGTTCTTTTTCCCGCCGTAAAAAGAACCAAAAAGTGCAAATATAAAATTAGTATTAAATCATACTAATTATGTTTTACATGTAAGATAAATTACTAAATTTAAGTCGAAATGTAGCCTTTTTGCTTCTTTGTGGCAACAAAAGAAGTGGGGTTTGGGGCAAAGCCCCAAATATAAAACCAAAACATAAATTTATTTTGACAAAGTATATTTTTTTATGTATATTTAGAAAATAATTCTCTGAATTTATTATTAAAAGCAAAACTGCATTCTAATAATTTTGAATCTAAATTAATATTTGTATATTTTATTTTTTTAATGTTTCTTATTTTCTTTTTGGGTATCAAATTTCCATTGAAATATTCTTCTATATTTTTATTTAATTCTTTTTTATTGCATATATGATTAATATTTAATTGTTTGCATATAGATTTTAACTCATTATGATACCAATAGTATTTATTAAATTCTTTGTAGGTTTTTATATCTTCAAAATTAGGTCTCATATATAAAATGCTATAATATTTTGGAGTTTTTTACAATTAAATTTTTTTGTTATTTTATATGTACTTTTTTAAAATAGTATATATAATATAGTAGTTTTATTTTAATAGGATTTATATTTTCATGAATTTTTCAATATTATTATCATCTATAATAATTATTCTTTGTATAATTGTCAGTAAAATTTCAACTAAAGTAGGAGTACCTTCTCTTTTGCTTTTTTTGTTTTTGGGAATAATATTTGGTACAGACGGACTTTTGAAGATACAGTTTGATGATTATAAAGTTGCTGAACAGTTATGTACTATAACATTGATATTTATTATGTTTTACGGCGGATTTGGAACAAATTGGAAGGCAGCAAAACCTGTTGCCGGTAAAGCTTTTCTTTTGTCATTTATAGGTACTTTTATTACTTCTATGGTAACAGGTGCTTTATGTTATTTTGTTCTTAAATTTGAATTGTTTGAAAGCTTTTTAATAGGCTCTGTTATAGGATCAACAGATGCTGCTTCAGTATTCTCAATATTGCGTTCCAGAAATTTGAACCTTAAAGACGGTTTGGCTTCATTATTAGAGCTTGAAAGTGGAAGTAACGACCCTATGTCATATATGCTTACCGTTATATTTTTAGGGCTTTTAGGGCATACTTTAACAAGTCCTTTTGCTATTATATATATGGTATTTGCTCAAATTGTTTTTGCTTTGATTGTAGCTGCTGCAGTATCATTTATGGCTTATAATGTTCTTAGAAGATTTAAATTCCCTGTTAATGGACTTGATACTATATTTGTACTTGCTGTAGCATTGCTTTCTTATTCTCTTTCTGCTGTAATTGGCGGTAATGGATATTTAAGCGTTTATTTAGTTGGTATAGTTTTAGGAAATACTAGAATTAAAAATAAAGTTACTTTAGTGCATTTCTTTGACGGTGTTACAGGACTTATGCAAATGGTATTATTCTTTTTGTTAGGACTTTTGTCTTTCCCATCAAGAATATTCAATGTTGCTCCTACAGCTATTTATGTAGCACTTTTTATAACATTTGTAGCAAGACCTATAGCAGTATTTTCATTGCTTACACCATTTAAAGTGGCATTAAAAAAACAATTATTAGTTATGATTGCCGGATTTAGAGGGGCAGCATCAATAGTATTTGCTATATTTGTAATAGTCAATAACAACAATATAAGTTATGATATATTCCACATTGTGTTTTTTCTAGCTATAATATCAGTATCCTTCCAAGGTACATTGCTTCCTTTTGTAGCTAAAAAATTAGATTTAGTTGACTCAGATGAAAATGTACTTAAAACATTCAACGACTATGTAGATGATTCTGATATGGAGCTTATACAAATTACAATACCGCCTCATCATCATTGGGTAGGAAGACCTATAATGGAAATAGAACTTCCAGAGGATTCTATAATTGTAACTATAGAAAGAGGCGAGACAACTATTATTCCTAATGGAAAAACTATTATTGAACAAGGAGATGTTGTTATATTGAATGCTAAAAAGACTAAATATTATGATATAAGTCTTAGAGAGATACATATTAATGTTCATCACCCTTGGAGAGATAAAGAATTAAAGGATTTACATTTACCTAATAATAATTTGATAGTAATGATAAAGAGAGAAGGCGGTACTGTAATTCCTAGAGGCAATACTATGATTAAAGATAAAGATGTGGTGCTTTTAAGAGAAATATAATTTTAGTAATAATTTTTGTAAAAAATGAAAAAATATTATTTATTTTTTACCATATACTTTAAGAATGGTTATAATATATAGTATTTTTCATAAATAATCTCCCACTTTTATTTAGCTTTATAGCTTTTAAAGCTAAATAAAAGTGACTTTTTTTATATTTCTGTTTTGTTGACTTTTTTATATTTTCTTATTATACTCAAAAAAAATACTTTTGGATATTTTATGTTGAAAGAATTTTATAATGATGATATTAAAGCAATAGACGCTAGATTTGAAGCTCAAAAAATAGCTTTTGCTCCTATTATATTTCAAGTTTCAAAATGCATGATAGATTTTAATATATTAAAGATTATAGAAGAAGCAGGAGATGCTGGAATCACAGAAGAAGATATTTTAAAAAAAGTTGATTTATCATCTTATGCTCTTTCTACTTTACTAGAATTAAGTTTAGGACTTTCTTTAATAAAAATCTTGAAAGATTCTAATCCTTATAAATATATTTTGGGTAAAATAGGTTTTTTCCTTATCAATGATAATCTTACAAGAGTAAATATTAATTTTGTAAATGATATATGTTATAAAGGAATGTTTTATTTAAATAACAGTTTGAAAAATTCAAAGCCTGAAGGATTGAAAGTATTTGGCGATTACGAAACAATATACAAGGGCTTATCTTCCATTCCTGAAAGCGATAGAAAAAGTTGGATAGATTTTGACAACTATTATTCTGATGGATGTTATGAGAGTTCTTTACCTATTATTTTTAAAAAAAGCAGAAAAAATATTATGGATATAGGTGCTAATACAGCAAAGTTCTCTATATCAGCATTGAAATATAATAGTGATATTAAATGTTCATTAGTAGATTTGGAAGGTCAAATTAAATTAGCTAAAAAAAATATAGATGATAATAATTTTTCGAGTAGGGTAGAGTACTTCCCTATGAATATATTGGAAGAAGAAAATAAGTTACCAAAAAATTGCGATGTTATTTGGATGAGTCAATTTTTAGATTGTTTTTCTATAGAACAAATAAAATTAATAATGAGGAAGGTAAAAGAAGTTTCTGATCAAGATACTGATATATTTGTATTAGAACCATTATGGGATAAACAAAAATATATATCATCAGCATTTTCTATACAAGCTACATCTTTATACTTCACAGCTATTGCTAACGGCAACAGTAAAATGTATCCTTATAAATTACTTGTAGATACTATAGAAGAAGAAGGATTTAAGCTTGTAAATGAATATCATAGAATAGGAAAGACATATCATTCATTGTTGAATTTTAAATTAAAGATCTAATATTATAGATTTGTTTCTTCCGGTTTCCTTGGCATTATATAATGATTGATCTGCTTTATGTATGAAGGATCTTAATGTCATATTTTTTTCTTTTATAGCTCCGCCTAAAGAAGCAGTTGCCTTTAATGAATATTCTTCTGTAGAAAAATCACTTTCCATTAAATAAATTCTGATTTTTTCCATAGCATCAAAAAGAATATCTTTATTATCAATATCAAAAGCAATTAAAAATTCTTCTCCGCCGTATCTTCCTAATACAGATTTATGAGGTATATTTTTTAATGCCTCTTTCATAACTCTTGAAGCATTCTTTAATACATGGTCTCCTATATTATGTCCGTAACTATCATTATAATGTTTGAATTTGTCTAAGTCTATTATTACTATAGAATATATTTGATTAGATACTTCTTTTTCTTGAAGGTACTTTAATATATAACCTCTATTATAAAGCCCTGTTAATTTATCTCTATTTGCTAAGAATGATAATTTTTCACTATAAAGTATTATAGACAAATAATTTATTAATATTGCTATTTTATCTTTATCCTTATTGCTATTAATAACTATATGTCCGAATTCATTACCTCTAGCAAATAATGGATATTGTTGATTATTTTCTTTATTATTTATAACAGTTTTGTTAGCTGATACATACCATAAAGCAGCTTCTGTGCTATCTTCTTTACAAAAATAGATGGCAAAACTTTTTATCACTTTTTTAGAACTAGCTTCAAAAGTCTTTATTATTCCATCTACCGAAAAAGGATCTGGTATTTCATTTAATGTGTCTATAATTTCTCTTATGTCATTCATAGTCGATACATTATACTAAACAATATATAATTGTAAATAGTAGTTTCCAAAAAAGTAATAAATATTGTAGAAATTCTAACAAATTTTTAGTTTTTATTTGATAAATAATAAAATTTTTTAGATATTTAATTATTATTATTTTTTTATAAATATTGTTTTATGAATTAAAAAAGGACCCACAAAAAGTGAGTCCTTTTTATTTATTTTATTAATTTTTATCTTCTTCCTCTCAAATATTTCTTGATAGGTATGAAATCAGCAGGATTCAATGCTACACCATTTCTTCTTACCTCAAAGTGTAAATGGCTTCCAGTAGATCTTCCTGTACTTCCCATTCTTCCTATCATTACACCAACACCAACATTAGCACCAGCTTTTGTAGTTATAGAGTTTAAGTGTCCATAATAAGTTGTGTAGCCTTTATCATGTCTTACTATAACTAAATTACCATAACCGCCGCTGTAACCTGCGAATATAACTTTACCTTTTCTAGCAGCATATACAGGAGTATTAAGTCTTCCAGGTATATCAACACCCATGTGTTTAGTTCTAACACCTGTAATAGGGTGAACTCTGTATCCGAATACACTGCTTATTCTAGTGATAGTTGTAGGAATACTGAACATCTGTCCGAATTTATCTATTCTTTCATCTAAAGTATATTTAGCACCAGGTAAGAATATATCATCTCCAGCAGCTATAGCATTAGTATCTGTTATTTTATTGAAGCTAAGAACTCTATTTAAAGCTACATCATATCTTTCTGTAACTTCTTCTATAGTTTCGCCTTTTTTCATAGTATATAATAAACCATTACGGTTAGGAACTATGATTTTTTGTCCAGGTCTTAATCTATTGGCATTTGTTATCTTATTAACGCTAACTATAGTATCTAAATTAGCACCTATTTTTCTTGAAATAACAGTTAAGTTGTCGCCTTCTTCTATTATATACTCATCATATTTCATTCCTATTGTACCATCGCCAACTAATGTATTATCTGCTGTTATAGTATTGTAGAAAATATCAGTTGCATTTTCTAAAGTTACTGCAGATGTTACAGTAGGAACTTCTGATAAACTATTTTCCGGATTGCTAGACAATTGTTCCGGCGACATTTCATCTAATATTTTATTGTATGCTATATTTGTAGGCATTTTATCATTTGGAAGTATTGCAGCATTAGAAGTTTGACGCATATTCATTATTAAGAAATTTGCTAGGAACATAAATAGAGATAATGAAAGAACTGTGATTGAAAATTTCTTAATAAGACCTACAAATACATTATTCTTTTTTTCGCTGGCATACCTTGTAGAATGAACATAAGTGGTTCTGATTCTGGTAGCAGTGCTGTCATTGTTAAATTTTGATTTGATTTTGCCTAGCATATCTTCTAAATATGAAAACATGCCAGTCTCTTTGCGGATTTTGGTGTACTTAAATTTGTTATTTTTCATATTGTTACTGTTAAATTAATACCAAACTGTTGATTTACTAATAAATAATTCATACTAATATAAAATATTTTTTAGTATTGTCAAGTATATAATTTCTTTTTTTTAAAATTTAGTTTTCATTGTACATGTTCGGAAATTTCTTTAAATGAATTTAGATAATAATTGTTTTTTAAATTTAAAAGTATATTTTTATCGGTTATTCCGTACAAAACAATAAAACATTTTATTTTTGAATTTATGGCAAATTCATAGTCTGGAACACCATCGCCAACCATAACTGTCTCATCTTCTATAAGATTATAGTCTTTTTTTAAACTATGCCAAATATTTGCATCCGGTTTCCTGTATGGATAAACACCATCTCCTATAACAGCTTTAAAATATTTTAATATATTTAATTTATCAGCGGTCTTTTTTACCATCTTATTTGGCTTGTTGCTTATAATAAACATGGTTTTATTTTGTTTGTATAGGGATTCCAATGTATCATAAACACCATCATAAAGTTTGGTATTATCAACGCAATGTTCCTCATAACATTTCATATAAAAGTTATATGCTTCTTCTTCTATATTTTCATTATTACTATATTTATTAACAGCACGTTTTATTAAAAGCCTAGCACCATTTCCGACAAATTTATGTGCATCTTCCATTGTTATAGTTTCTAGGCTGAAATGCTTTAAAGTAGTATTTACACAATTATGAATATCATATATTGAATCTACTAAAGTTCCATCTAAATCAAATATTATGTTCTTAATCATTATAATTTAACTATTCTGTAATTTTTCTCTGTTTTGTGCTTTTTTTATTCCGCGTGTAGTATTGTTTCTTAGCTCTTTTAATTCTCTTTTTAATCTTCTTTTTTGATATGATTCAAGTCTGTCTATGAAAGATATTCCGTTTGTATGGTCTATTTCATGCTGAAGAACTTTTGCTACATAGTCTTCTGCTTCTAATATCTGCTCATTTCCTTCTTTATCCATATACTGTACTTTTATTTGCTTGTATCTTGCTACATCATCTCTTATTTCTGGGAATGATAAACAGCCTTCTTCTAATACTTCTTTTTCTTCTCCATGCCATACGATTTCTGGATTTATTAAAGCCAATTTAAAATCAGGCTTTGTTTCATCATCAAAATCTGGTACTGATACAACTATTAATCTTTTTAACACACCAATTTGTACAGCAGCAAGTCCTACACCTCTTTCTTTGTACATAGTTTCAAACATATCATCTATTAAAGTAAGTATTTCTTCATCAACTTTTTCTATTTTTTCTGATACCTGCTGCAGTCTTTCATCTCCGTATATAACTAACTCTCTAAGCATGTTTTCTCCTAAATTTATAGAAATTAATAATATTTATTATTAATTAATTTTTTATCTTATTTAATTGCTTTTATCAAAAAAATAAAAATTATTAATCACATTATAATAAATTTTTATTTTTTATATAATATTAAATTTTTTATTTATAGTCAAGACATTTTTTATATCAAGTTTACATAATTTTTTTTATTAATTGGGCTTAAATTTAGTAAATTCCTTTGACAAATGATTTTTTTGTTGTAGAATAAACTTCATGATGAGAGTAGCATATTTTGATTTGGATAAAACGATTTTAAGTAAAGATTCTATAGTTCCATTTATGAAATTCTATTTAAAAAAGAATCCAAGCAGTATAATTTATTATATAGCTTTGATACCTTATTTCCTTTTATTCTGTTTGAAAATAATAAATAATGAAAGCGTAAAGTATAGAATAGCTCATATATTCAAAAATATAGATATAGAATTCGGTGATAAAATAGGCAAGGAATTTGCAGATACTGTAGTACCAACACTTTATTATCAAGATGCCTTAGAAGAAATAAAAAGACTAAAAAAAGAAGGATATACACTGGTTTTAATTACAGCTAGTTTTGAGATATATGCAAAATATATAGCAAAAAATTTAGGTTTTGACAGATGTATGGGTACAGAGTTATGGACTTTTAGGGGAAAGTATACTGGATATATGTACGGAAGGAATTGTTATGGTTCAGCTAAGAGATATAGATTGTATACTGAAAGTTTCTTTCCAAAGCATAGTGATAAAAACAGAGCTTACAGTGATTCTATAAGTGATTTACCTCTTTTTGATTTTGCCGACATTAAGGTATGTGTTAATCCGGATAAAAGATTAAAATCACATGCTTTGAATAATAAAGATAAAGGTTTTATCATAGTTAATTGGAGATAATAATATGGTTAATGAAGTTATTAATACATCAAATGATGAAATTCTTGATATTATAAAAGAAAGCAATGATATTATTGTAGAGAAGATTAATAATTTTATAGATATAAATAATATCTCTTATGCTAAAAAACTGGCTTTAGAATTAATAAAAAAAGATAATAAATATAAATATGGTTATTTAGTTTTAGCTGATATATATTACGAGGAAAATGACTATAAATCTGTTATTGATTTGATGAATAATGCTCTTAATTTTATAGAAAATGACAAGGATTTACTTGAGAATAAGATTGAGGCATTAATAAGCACTTATGAATACGATGAAGCTAAAAAGGTTATAGAAAAATTAATATCTCTTGGAGATGTGAACTCAAGTGTTTACGGACAATATGGTATTATACTTTCTATTGAAGGCAAGTATAATGATGCTATAGAAAAATATAAAAAAGCTATATCAATAGATAATGATGATGTTTTATCAATGATTAATATGTCCGTAGCATACAGAGCTATGTATAAATATGATAATGCAATAGATATTTTGGATAGGGCATTAACTATAAATAAAAATGATTCTAATATAATAAACAGAATGAACAATATGAAATATTTAAGGGATAATGCCAAATTTGATATTGATAAATTCGTACCTATTCAAGCTAATCCAGATAAATTTCATTTACTTGTACCGGAAAATTTCAATGCTTCCATAGATGGTTCAGTATTAAAAATAGAAAGTCCTGATAATAGAATATCAATTATAATAAGCTACAGTAATGAAAAGTATGATGATAAGGCTATAAAAGAGCTTTTTGACGGATTTAAAGAGAGGAGAGGTGAGTTGTATGCTATAATTACTCCTATATCCATAAAACAAAGAGAAGAATATAATGATTTATTTGCAGAGTTCATATTTACTTCAAAAATAAATAAAAATGATTTCTTTAATGCTATAGCTGTAGTAGGTAAAGGTAATGAATCTATAATACTTACAATTTCTTCAACTGTAACAATAAGCAGTAATTTAATATCATTTGCTAAAGATGTTATGAATAGTTTGTATTTTAAATAAAAATATAAGATAAAATTTAATCTAATTATTATACATTTTTAAATATTTGATTGATAAATTAGTATATAGTAAGAATTTTTAAGTTTGTCAATTTTAGTTTTTTCAATTTTATTGCTTGTGGTGGCTTTGCCCCCACACCCCCAGTTCTTTTGCGACTGAAGGAAGTACTGTAAGTATTGGCACAAAGAACCTATATCCTCGACAGGCTCGGATACGCTTCGCGAAAGACTGCATTTTTAGGCTATATCCTATATTTAATAGGCATGTTTTTAATATAAAGTTATAGCAATTGCGTTTTTTGCTACTTTTTTGTGCTGCAAAAAAGTAGATAAAATTTATATAAAGTGCATCGGTTGACAAACTTAAAAATTTTCAGTATATACCTAAACAAATATACTTTGTCAAAAATAAATTTATGTTTTGGTTTTATATTTGTGGCTTTGCCCCAAACCCCACTTCTTTTGCTACCGAATGGAGTGCCTTTGGCGTGCCACAAAGAAGCTTATACCCTCGACAGGCTCGGATACGCTTCGAGAAAGACTGCATTTTTAAAATAAATTTTAGGTATTACTATGAATTTAAGACATATTGTAATAATATAAGGTTGTAGTACTTGCGTTTTTCGCTCTGCGTGCTGCGACCGAAGGGAGTACCTTTAGGTATGGCAGCAACTTTGACGAAGTCCGCAGAGCGTGTGCGACAAAAAAGTTGATAATACATCTACCAAAATATTAAAATTGACAAAATATATTTGTTTCAGTATTTTACCAAAAATTTAAAATTATCTTTATTCTTATATATAAAAAATTTGTTAAAGCACTTTTTTATTAAACCGACAATAATCAAGACAACTATTTTATTGAGGTAAAATAATATGAGTATGTTTGCTGATACAACTTATGCTAAAACTATGACAGTGGCTAAAAAGCTATTAAATGTTTACGGCCTTAGAGCTGAAGTTATAGCGGATAATATAGCAAATGTATCTACTCCTAATTTTAAAAGAAGCGATGTAACTTTTGAATATCAATTAGCAAGAGCTTTAGACAGCGAAAAATACGATGGTATGGAAGCTAAAAGAACAGATTCAAGACATTTTCCTTTTCATATGCCTATGAATTATAAAGAAGTTGCTCCAACTATTACGGTAGATTATGATACTAGCTATAGAAATGATAAAAACAATGTAGACATAGATAAAGAAATGGCTGAAGAAGCTAAAAACACTTTACGTTATCAAATGTTTACACAAATAGTTAATGCTCAATACAGAGAAATTAGAAGAATGATAGGCAATGCTTAATTTTGTATTGTGAATTCTAAAGGAGAATAGTAAATGGGAATATTTTCAATAATTAATACATCTGGAAGC
>NZ_CALXRM010000063.1 GCF_944390845.1 uncultured Brachyspira sp. | reverse complement strand
AAATTAAAATCCATATTATTATTATACAATATATTAAAAAAATTGACAAACTTAAAAATTTTCAGTATATACTAAGAATTTTTAAGTTTGTCATTTTTTAGTCAACTTTTTCCCGCCGCACACGCTCTGCGGACTTCGTCAAAGTAGCTATATCCTCGACAGGCTCGGATACGCTTCGCGAAAACGCAATTACTAGAACTTTATATTAAAGACATGCCTATTAAATATAGGATATACCCTAAAAATGCGGTCTTTCGCGAAGCGTATCCGAGCCTGTCGAGGATATAAGGTTCTTTGTGCCATACCTAAAGGTACTTCCTTCGGTCGCAAAAGAACTGGGGTTCGGGGCAAAGCCCTGAAAATATTTTAAATTAAAAAAATTATTTTGACAAAATATAGTTGTTTAGGTATAAGTAATTAAGTAAAAGCAAATATTAAAAAATAATTGCCTTTACTTAATTTTATTTTTTATATTAAACTTTGAAAAATGCCATAAGATCTACTAATTCTCTTGCCTGATACATAAGAGCCTGAGATGCAGCTGATGATTCCTGAACTAATGAGGCGTTTTGCTGAGTAACTGTATCCATTTGTGTTATTGCAGTATTTACTTGAAATACTCCCTGCTGCTGTCCTACCGCCATAGAGCTTATATCCTGCATTATTTTTGAAGTGTTTGAGATTTTTTCTTCTATAGATTGGAATATAGCTAATGATTTTCTGGCTGTTTCTGCAGCGTTTTTTATTTTTTCTGCTGAATCTTTTATTAATTCAGTAATACTTTTTACTGAAGTTTGTGAAGTTTGGGCCAAATTTCTTACTTCTGCTGCTACAATAGCAAATCCTCTGCCTTGTTCACCGGCACGTGCAGCTTCTACTGCAGCATTAAGTGCTAATATATTAGTTTGTGATGCTATGCTTTCTATTATCTTAGTTATCTCTGTGATTTTATTGCTTGCTTCATAAACTAATTCAATATTATTAGTAGTTTCTTCTATTATATTTCCGGCTTCTCTTACTGATTTTTCAGAGTCCTGCATCATTTCATTTCCCTGTATTGAGTTATCGACTGAAGATTTTATTGTAGATGCTATTTCTTCCATAGATGAAGCTGTTTCTTCCAAACTTGATGCCTGCATTTCAGTTCTATGTGATAAATCATTGTTTCCATTTGATATTTCTGTTGCTGCTAATGATATTCTGTCAGAACTTGTAAGTACCTGAGATATTATTTCTCTAAGCTTATCGGACATATTTTTAAAACTATGCAATAACATAGCAAATTCTGTTTTATGTTTTAATAATTTTTCATCTATTTGTACTTTTAAATTTCCTTCTGCTATGCTTGATGATAATTTTACACATATATTCAAATTAGTTATTATATTTTTTTCTATAGATACCAAGAATATAAATACAGATATGCCGACAAATAATAATACTATATAAAATATAACATTTGCTCTTACAACTCTTTTATTTGCTTCTTCTAATTTAATTGCATTGTCGCTTTCTAATTTATCAAAGAATTGATCTATAGGCATCATGATTTCATAAACTTTATTTTCATATTCATTTCCATTAACTAATTCTATTGCTTCTAATTGTTTTGCCTGATATTCTGGTGCTATAATATTGTTAGTTGTTTTTGGTATGGATTTTATTATATCCATTGCTTTTGTTTCTAGTACTACCAATTCTTCTGATCTTGATTTAGATAAATTTAAATAATCAAACATTTCTTTAGGGAAATTCAATTATTTCATAACATCTTCATAAGCTTTTGTTTCGCCGTCACTGTATGGTTTTTGCCCATTTGCTAAATATAATGACCAATATAGACCTCTATCATATTTAAGCGGTGTTGCCTTGTTTCCTCCGGATATAGCTATGCAGTCATTGTATGCCCTTTCGTATTTTGAATCTCCTGTAGCTACATAGCTTCTTACAAATTGTGTTAAGAATGCTGAATTCTGCTGATATTTTCTTGCTATTGATGATGAGTCTATTATATATTGATAAATATTTCTAAAATCATTAATACTATTTCTTATGTTGATTTGTAATACAACAAGTATTGAAATTGATAATACTATGTAGATAGCAAATACAATAAATTTGGTTTTGATTTTCATATTTTCTTCCTTAAAATATTTATTTTTATATTAGACTTTTAAGTATTTTACAGCAAAAGAGAATTATTTCAATTTGTTTTATTTGTTTAATTCATTTTTGTTATAAAAAAAATTAGTTAATTGTAAAAATATTAATATTATATTATAATTAACATAATATATTATTTTTAATAAAGTAGGAAATTAATGGACAGTATTTTGAAAGTAGAAAATTTAAAAATGTACTATCATACTTCTAAAGGATTAGTTAAAGCTATTAACGATATTAGTTTTGAAATAAATACAGGCGAAACTTTAGGCATAGTAGGCGAATCCGGATGCGGAAAAACAAGTCTTGGTACATCACTTTTAAGAATGCCGTCAATTCCGGGAAAATATGAAGGCGGAAAAATTATACTTGATAGTGAAGATATTATTCCGCTTAAAGAAGAATATATTAGAAAAAATATCAGATGGTCAAAAATATCTATGGTTTTTCAGGGAGCTATGAATTCACTTACTCCAGTATATACTATAGGCAGCCAAATGATAGAAACATTAAACAGACATGTTGATATGAGTAAGACTGAAGCTAATAAATTGATAGAAGAATATTTAGGATATGTCGGACTTCATTCAAGTGTAGCTAAAAGATATCCTCATGAACTTTCCGGAGGTATGAAACAGCGTGTAGTTATAGCAGCAGCATTATTTTTAAAGCCAAAACTTATTATACTTGATGAACCTACTACTGCATTAGATGTTATTGTACAGGCACAAATAATTAATTTATTAAAAAAACTTAAAAAAGATTTTAATTTATCATTTATTTTTATAACTCATGATTTGGCATTAGAGGCTGAAATTTCAGATAGAGTATGTGTTATGTATGCAGGTAAAATTGCAGAACTAGCAAGCAATGAAGATATATATAAAAATGCTAAACACCCATATACAAAACGTCTTTTAAAAGCTACTCCAAGATTAAATAAAGCAGTTAGTAAACTGGAATTTATTGAGGGAACTCCTCCAGATTTGCTTAATCCTCCAAAAGGCTGTATGTTTTATGAAAGATGCAAAGAAAGAATAGATAAATGCAAAAATGAAGAGCCTGTTATAAAAGATATAGGTAATGGTCATTTATGTGCATGCCATTTAGTTGATTAAATAATATAATAAAGAGAAATATCATGAATGAAGATGTAATATTAAAACTTGAAAATGTAAAGAAATATTTTTATCCGCATACCAGCATAGTGGAAAGTTTATTGAAAAAATCAAAAGAAATAAAAGCTGTTGATGATGTCAGTATTGATGTAAAAAGAGGCGAGATACTTGCTATAATAGGGGAGTCCGGAAGCGGTAAAACCACTATAGGAAAACTTGTTATGAAGCTTATAAATCCTACTTCCGGAAATATAATTTTTGAAAATGAAAATATAAATAATTTTAATAAAGAAGAAACTAATAAATATAGAAGAAATGTTCAAATGATATTTCAGGATCCTTATGCTTCTATGAATCCTAGATTTAAAATTAAAGATGTGCTTAAAGAACCACTATATATTCATAATATTGAAGGTGATGAAAAAGTTTATGATGAAATAGTTATCAAGGCTTTAAAAGATGTAAAAATAAATCCTCCTGAGGAGTTTATGGAGCGTTATCCTCATATGCTTTCAGGAGGACAGCGTCAAAGAATAGCAACTGCACGTGCTTTGATACTTAATCCTAAATTGGTTGTGGCAGATGAGCCGGTTTCTATGATAGATTTATCTACCAGAGCAGAAATTCTTTATATGATGAAAGAGCTTCAACTAGAAAAGAATTTAAGTTATATATACATTACTCATGATTTATCAACAGCAAGATATTTTGCAGATAGAATAGCAGTTATGTATTTGGGAAGCATTGTTGAAATAGGTGAGGCTGATGAAATAATAGATAATCCAAAGCACCCTTATACAAAGGCTTTGATTGCAGCAGTACCGGATGCATCTTCCGGTAGGGTTAACATAATAAAAGAACTTCCTATTACCGGAGAAATACCTAATGCATCAAATATACCAGAGGGATGCAGATTCCATACAAGGTGTATATATGCAAAAGATGAATGTAAAAAGACAGTTCCTAAATTAGAAAATATTAATGATAAGCATTCTGCGGCATGTTTATTTGCTGATTAATTATTTATTGTTGACTTTTATTTTTAAGTACTGTATAAGAATAAAAAAATATTTGGAGTTGTATTATGGCTGATAATATTCAATTAGATGATAATATGCAATTAATAGTAGATTTTCTTAAATGCGATTATGAAGTATTAAAAGGCGGAGTTGAAGATGATACTAAAATAATGGAATGCTACAAAGAACATTTAGAAAAAGGTAAAAAAGAAGGATATACACCTTTAATTATAGTACCAAGTGATGTTCTTTCTGAAGCAATAGAATGTTTTTTGGAAGACAATGATGCCGAAATTGAGGATTCAAAGAAATTAATAAATGAATATATAGAAAAATCTAAAGAAGTAAATTATAAAGATTATATAAATCAAAACATTGAAGATATTTATGATGATAAAGAATATATTGAAGAAATAAAAAAATCATTCAATGCTCCTATAGTAGAAGGCTTTGAAGTATTTGATAGTTTTGGTTCTTATTATGATTATAGTTTAGATAATCCTGTTACTTTTGATTTGATATTAGCGAAAATTCCTACTACTAATCCTTATGAATTGGCATGTTATATTCCTATGGGCGGTTTTAATGATTGTCCTAATCCCGAAACACAAGCAGCTATTTTCAAGTATTGGTATGAAAAATATAATGTTTATCCTGCAGTAGTAGGTTATGATACTTGGGAGCTTTGGGCAGAAAAACAGCCTAAAACAGAAGAAGAAGCTAGAGAACTTGCACTTGAACATTATTATTTCTGTTTGGATAGAGTAGATCAATATGCTGAAAATTATGATCATGGTAAATTGGCTGGAACATTATTAAAGTCTAATGTTTGGTATTTTTGGTGGGATTAATTTTAGTAAATATTTTTTTGTTTTGCTATTTGTGAGTCATTATATTTAATTAATATATTGGCTCACTTATTTTTAAGATATAAGCATATTAATAAAATAAAAAATACTTATTTAATAAATTGTATTTAATTATGGAATATACCTAAACAACTATATTTTGTCAAAAATAAATTTATATTTTTATTTTTATATCTGGGGCTTTGCCCAAACCCAACTTCTTTTGCGACCGAAGGAAGTACCTTTAGGTATGCCACAAAGAACCTATATCCTCGGCGGGCTCGGATACGCTTCGCGAAAGACTGCATTTTTAAGGTATATCATATATTTAATAGGCATATTTTTAATATAAAGCTTTAGCAATTGCGTTTTTCGCTCTGCGTGCCGTAGGCAGCAACTTTTTTGTGCGGCAAAAAAGTTGATAATATTACATAATGTGCAGTAGTCGGAAAATGAAATCGTTTCAGTATATACTCAATGAAAAGAATAATTATTTAATAAATTTGTTTTTTGAATAATAAGATAAAATTATATTATTATCTTACGCTTTTTCCTTCAATAAATTCATAACTTATATATAGCACTTTCTTAACATCAACATTATTTATTAAATCTATTAAAGTATTAGCAGCACAAACTCCAGCATTAAAAGAATCAAATTTTATTGTAGAAAGTCTAGGTTCTATAATTTCATCGATTTCATATCCTCCAAATGATATTACAGATATATCATCAGGCATTTTCAACCCTTTTTCTTTTATTACTTTATATACGCTATGAGCTTGCCTGTCTGTAGAACAGATTATAGCATCTAATTTTTTGTTTTTTAATAATTTTTCGGTGGCAATTTTAGCACTGTCATAAGAAAAATCAGCTATTTCTATGCTTACATTGTTTATATTATAATTTTTTAATCCATCTAAAACACCGTTTCTTCTTGTTATACCAATTGCAACATCTCTTTCATCTACAGCAATAAAACCTACATTTTTATGTTTTTTACTTCCAATATATTCTCCAATTTCAACACCAGCATTATAATCATCATTAACTATGCTTACACCGTCAGAATATTCCTGTCCATAAATAATAATAGGTATATCCAGTTTTTTTAAAGCTTTTCTATGTTCATCAGTTATTTCTGTGGCACTTAAAACTATTCCATCAACATTTAATCTTTTTAATTTTTCTATATAATGAATTTCTAATTTAGAGTCATGATTAGTATTTATAATAATTGGCATATAATGCTTTTCTCTAAAAGTCTTTTCTAATCCAGTTAATACTCTAGAAGTAACTATGGAATCTAAAGCAGGTACTATAACACCTATCATATAACTTTGTTTAGCATTTAATCTTGCAAAAGTATTTGGTTCATAATTGTATTTTTTTATTATTTTGGCTATTTTATCTTTAGTTTCCTTTTTTATATATCCGCCATTAAAATAACGAGAAATAGTTGTTTTTGTTACACCTGCTATCTCTTTCATAGTTATTTTTTTCTTATTTGAATTCTTACCAGCTTTCATACTAACCTATTATTCTCCTCTACAAGGATAATAGTATACACTTTTTTAGACTAAAATACAAATTCATAATTTTATAATAATAAAAAAATAAGCATTTATTAGAATTATTTTTTAATTTTTTAAAGCGATAAATGAGCAGCTGATAACTGATGGGTGAAGTTTTCAGCTATTTTTCAGCGAGTTTATCGCTAGCAATAATAAAAATTATTTTACATATAGTACATATTTTATATGATTTAACGTTATTATTTGCTTTTATAAACCATATTGTAAATTATAAAAATCTAACTGAATAACTAAGTTGTTATTATAGCGATGTGAGTATATAAATTATAAAAAAATTGACTAAAATATAAGTTTTATTATATTAAATATGTAACTGAAAACATAAAAAATTATATGAAAATTTCATATAGTAGTTGACAAATATTAAAATAATGCTATTATTATTTATGTAACCGATTACATAAATAATAATCAATAGGACTTTTTTATGGCTATCAATTATAAAAAAACTGCTGAAGAAATTGTGAAAGTAGTTAATAAAGATAATATTATATCTGCCACTTTCTGTGCTACAAGATTAAGATTAATAGTAAAGAATAGGGAAAGCATAAAGGATTCTGATGTACAAAAAATAGAGGGTGTTAAGGGAGTATTTTTCAATTCAGACCAATATCAAATAATACTTGGTACTGGTGTTGTAAATAAGGTTTATGATGAAGTTGTACAGTTAGGTGTTACTGGTTCAGCAAAAAAAGATGATAGCACAGTAACAAAAACAGATGATAAAAGCGGAAATAAGTTCAAAAAATTCATATGTATATTTGCTGATGTATTTGTACCTATAATGCCAGCCATGATAGCAACAGGTTTATTTTTAGGTCTTAAAGGTGCATTGATAAATGACAGCTTTTTAGGACTATTTAATATAAAAGTAGCTGATATACCGGTATCTGTTTTAACATTTATGAGTGTGTTAACAGAAACAACATTTGCATTTTTACCAGCTTTGGTATGTTGGTCTACTTTTAGAGTATTTGGCGGTTCACCTATTTTAGGTATATTATTAGGTTTAATGTTAGTTTCTCCTGCTTTACCTAATGCATATTTAGTAGCCAATCCAGACAGCGGAGTTAAACCTATAATGTTATTCGGATTTATACCTATAGTTGGTTATCAAGGAAGTATATTGCCTGCTCTTATTGCTGGTATTATAGGTTCTAAATTAGAATTAAAATTAAGAAAGATTATACCTAACATAATAGATATATTAGCTACTCCATTTTTAACATTGCTTATAATGCTAATATTATCTTTAGCTGTAATAGGACCAATATTCCATATAGTTGAACAATGGATATTAATAGCTATAAATTTCTCATTATCTTTGCCTTTTGGTTTAGGCGGTTTGATAATAGGATTTGGAATCATATTTATAGTAGTTACAGGTGTTCACCATATAATGAATTTGATAGAAATATCTTTACTTGCTGCTACAACATTTAATCCAATCAATCCTCTTTTAAGTGTTGCCAATTTAGCTGCCGGTGCTGCTTGTTTAGCTGTTAGTTTAAAAACTAGAAGAAAAAGCGTAAAAGCTATGGGATATGGTGCTACTTTATCAGCTTGGCTTGGTATTACAGAGCCTGCTATATTTGGTATAAACATAAGATATGGAATAAAACCTATGGTATGCGGTGCTATAGCTGCCGGTATCACTGGATTAATTGCCAGATTATTAAACTTACAAGCTACTGCTAATGGCGTTACTGGTATTCCTGGTACATTACTTTATATTTATGATGGAAAACAATTAATAGGTTATATTAGTGTTGCCATACTTACAGTTGTTTTATCTTTTGCTATTACTTGGTTCTTTGGAGTACCAAAAGAGTATATGCAGGAAGATGAAGAATAAAATTGACACATTTAGATAATTTCTACATAAATCCAATAAAAATTATTTGTTCTACTTAGTATCATGTATTGTCTTTATACATGATACTAAGTAATTTATAAAAAATAATTCAAGGAAATAAAATGATAAATCTGGTTAGTAAAATTTTTAAAGAAGCAATCAATAAAAAAGAAACTGAATATATAAAAAGTGATAAAAGCAATGATAAATGGAGACTAAAATTCCATTTAATGCCTATAGTCGGCTGGATGAATGATCCTAATGCTTTATCATATTTTAAAGGTAAATACAATATACATTTTCAATACTCACCTTTCGAGGTTGAAGGCGGATTAAAATTTTGGGGACATTATAGAACTGAAGATTTAATAAATTACGAATATGTGGGAGTATCATTATACCCAGATGAAAAATACGATTGTCACGGAGTGTATTCTGGTTCTGCTTTTATAGAAGATGATAAATTATATGTATATTATACTGGTAATGTAAAGCTTCTAGGAGAACATGATTACATAGAAAGTGGAAGGGAGGCTAATACCATGCTTACTGTCTCCGAAGATGGTATTAACTTCTCTGAAAAAGAATGTTTAATGGAAATGAAGGATTATCCTAAAGATATAACTAATCATATAAGAGACCCTAAAGTATTTAAAGTGAATGATACTTATTATATGGTACAAGGTGCTAGGAAATATGGCCCTGACAGAGATAATGATATTGGAGAAGTATTAGTATTTTCTTCAAAAGATAAAAGGAATTGGAAACATATAAGCACTATACATACAAAAGATACTTTCGGTTATATGTGGGAATGTCCTGATTTATTTAATTTAGACGGACAAGATATTTTATTGACATGCCCTCAAGGTGTTAAACAAGTAGAAGGGCTATACGAAAATATTTATCTTTCAGGATATTTTTTAGTTAATGATGATTATAAAAATAAAGATTCTGTAATTGTAGATAATTTCACTGTAATAGATAAGGGATTTGATTTTTATGCTCCTCAAACATTTTTAGATGAAAATGGAAACAGAGTAATAATTGGCTGGATGGGAGTACCTGATACAGAAGAAGATCATAAAAACTTAACTGTTCCGTATGACTGGCAGCATTGCTTAACTATACCTAGAGAATTAAGTTTGAAAAATGGAAAGTTATATCAAATTCCTCATAGAAAATTAGAAAAATTAAGAAACAAAGTAGTATTAGAAAACAAATATTCTCAAAACACTTTATCTGATAATTTAATTTCAAATGATATTTCATTATATGATGTTATTATTAACAACATTAAAGAAGAAAATTTGAAATTATTAATATCAGATGGTGTTTGCATTAAATACGAAAACAATAGATTTATATTAGAATTTGTAGGGGATATAGGTAAAAAAATAGGCGGCGGCAGAACAAAAAGAAGTGCTGAATTAAAAACTTTAGAAAATATTAGAATATTAATAGATACATCTACTATAGAAATATTTGTCAATGACGGAGAATTGGCATTTACAACAAGATATTATCCTGATGAATATTCTTTCAAAGTTTGCGGAGAGATGAGCGTGAAAATATATCAATTAGAAGGTTTTAAATTTACTCATTAATCTTTTTATTTGTAAATATTTAAAAATAGTTTATAATATTAAGATTATTATAATAAGGATATTAACTATGGCAAAACCAATTACAAAAGAAGGATATGAAAAAGTAAAGGCAAAACTCACTGAATTAAAAGCAGAGTTTGAAACTTTACCAGCTATTATTGCAGAAGCTAGAGAAAAAGGCGATTTAAAAGAAAATGCTGAGTATCATGCTGCAAAAGAAAGACAAGGATTATTAAATGCTCAAATATCAAAGTTAGAAGGTGATTTAGCAGGCTGTGAAATAATAGATCCAGCTTCTTTAGATAAAGACACTGTAACTTTTGGTAAAAGAGTAAAAGTAAAAGATAAAAACAGAAATGCTACTTTTGAATATAGAATAGTAGGTGAATTAGAAGCAGATATGAGTAAAAATGAAATAACTATAGTAACTCCTATTGCTAAAGGATTATTAGGCAAAAAAGTTGGAGATGTTGTTACTATAAAAGTACCTGCTGGAGATAAAGTTTTAGAGATATTGGAAATTAATATATAATTTTATTAAAAAATTTAGTATTATAAAGAATTCTATTAATTTTTAATAAATTAATAGAATTCTTTTATTTTTGTCAAACTTTTACTATAATAGTATTGTAAAAATTCAATTTTACTTGAAGTTTTTAAATAAAGTTATATATTTAAAAGTATATTCCACTATTATTTATAGGAGTTTATTATGCCAAAAATGAAAGTTATGATAGCATCTTCTGAAGCTACACCATTCATAAAAACAGGTGGACTTGCTGATGTTGTAGGTGCTTTGCCTATTTATCTAAAAAAATTAGATGTAGAAGCTTGTGTGGTTCTTCCAAAATATAGAGATATTAATTTTCATGATTGTTATTTAGAGAATGTACTTCCTACTATGGGAGTATGGATGGGTAGTGGTGAAGAATGGTGTTCAGTATTTAAAACTGTAAAAGACGGAGTTGATTTTTATTTTATAGAGCATCATAGTTTCTTCAGCAGAGAAGGACTTTATCATGATGCCTCTTTCAATGATTATCAAGATAATGCTTGGAGATTTGGATTCTTTTCTCGTGCTGCTTTGCAATTATGTAAAGATTTACAATTAAATGTAGATGTAGTTCATGCTAATGACTGGCAAACTGCTGCTATTCCAGCATATATTAAAACTTGGCACTGGAATGATCCTGTAGGACGTGCTGCCAGCTTACTTACTATACACAATGCAAATTATCAGGGTATATATAATGCTACTACTACTTATGATTATTTAGGTTTAGGCTGGAACAATTTCAGTCCTGATACTTTTGAAGATCATGGTAATATCAATTTCTTAAAAGGCGGAATATTTTTCTCTGATGTAGTTACTACTGTAAGCCCTACTTATGCGAGAGAAATTGCTTCTCCTTATGGCGGTCATGGTATGGCGCCTTATTTACAGAATAAAACTACAAGTTTCTTTGGTATACTTAATGGTATTGATGAAGATGTTTGGTCACCTGAAAAAGATAAATTTATACCTGCTAATTACTCTGTAAGTGATATGAAAGGTAAAAAAGTATGTAAAAGAGAACTTCAAAAAAGATTCTTATTAGAAGAAGACGATGATGTTGTTCTAATAGGTGCTATAGGAAGATTTGTTGATCAAAAAGGATATGATTTAATAGCTTCAATAATAGATCCATTAGTAAATAACATGAAAGTACAATTCTGTATATTAGGTTCAGGTGAAAAAGGATTAGAAAGCTTCTTTGGCGATATACCAAAAAGATATCCTGGCAGAGTAGGTTCTTATATAGGCTATAATAATGAATTATCTCATTTAATAGAAGCTGGTTGTGATTTATTTGTAATGCCTTCATTATTTGAGCCTTGCGGACTTAATCAAATGTATTCTTTAAGATATGGAACTTTACCTATAGTACATGCTACTGGCGGACTTGAAGATACTGTTGAAAATTATAATGAACAAACAGGTGAAGGTACAGGATTTAAATTCTATGACTCTAACCCTTCAGCATTATATAATACTATTGGTTGGGCTGTTAGTGTTTATTATGATCATAGAGACAGATTCACAGAAATGCAAAAAAGAGGAATGAAAATAGATAATTCTTGGGAGAAAAGTGCCAAAGAATATGTTAAAGCTTATGAACTTGCTATTTTAAACAAAAATAATTATGATAGAAATTGTGGATTATAATAAATATTTGGAGAATTTTACTAATGGGAAACACTAATAAAATTTTATTCGTTTTATCTGGGCAAAACTTCCAAGATGAAGAATATTTTGAAAGCAAAAAAATATTTGAAAATGCAGGATATAAAACTGAAGTATCATCTACATTTATAGGTACTGCACAAGGTAAATTGGGCGGTATGACTAATATCGATTTGCTTTTCAGTGAAGTAGATGCTATGGAATTTGATGCTGTAGTATTTATAGGTGGTATTGGATGCATAACTTTATGGGACGACTGGCGTACCCAAGGTCTTGCTAAACTATTTTTAGATAATCAAAAAGTAGTAGCAGGAATAGGAAGCGGTGTTGTTATTATGGCTAATGCTAAAATATTAGATGGCGTTAATGTTACTTGTTTATCTGCTGATGAATCGCATGTTAGACATGGTAATGCTAATATTATGTCTGATAAAGTGGTAGTTTCTGGAAGTATTATTACTGCTAATGGTCCTGATTCATCAAAAGAATTTGCCAATACTATTGTCAATATATTGAATAACGTGTCAAAATAAATATTCTATTTTTTATAAAGGTAAAGGATCTAATTTTTTAGATCTTTTGCCTTTTTATATAATTAATTTTTAACAAAACATAGTCATAAAAAATACTTACAATTTTTAATTATTATCATATACCAATTGAAAAACTTTTTGATTATATTATAATATTTTCCAAAAAATAATAAATGGTAGTATAAAATGGTAAAAGCAGTATTTTTTGATATAGACGGAACTTTAGTTAGTTTTAATACACATAAAATTTCAGAAAATTCTAAAAAAGCTCTCAAAGAATTAAAATCCAAAGGTATAAAAGTTTTTATAGCAAGCGGAAGAGCTTTATTTCAATTAGATAATTTGGAAAATTTAGAATTTGACGGTTATATAATGATTAATGGATGTAATTGCTTCATTAATGAGAATGGAAGCCTAAAAGAAATATATAAAATTTCATTGGATAAAAATGACTTATTTACTTTGATGAATTATCTTGATAAAGATAGATTCCCATGCACAATAATCACTGCAAATGATATACATATTAATTATGCAGATGATGTAATTAAAACATTATACACAATGGCCAAAGTAAATATTCCAGAAGTAGTAGATTTTAATAACTATATAATAAATAATTATGATAAAATCTTGCAGCTTAATATTTTTGTAGATGAGAATAAAGAAAAATATTTAATGAATGAGGTACTAAAAAATTCGGAATCAAGCAGATGGCATTTTTCATTTGCTGATGTTAATCATAAAGGCAGCGGAAAAAATGTAGGAATAGATAAGATTATCGAATATTACGGCATAGATTTATCAGAAACAATGGCTTTCGGTGACGGAGGAAATGATATAGGTATGATAAAACATGCTGCTATAGGTGTTGCTATGGGAAATGCTAATGAGAATGTAAAAAAGATAGCAGATTATATAACAGATGATGTTGATAATGATGGTGTTTACAAAGCATTAAAACATTTTAATTTAGTAGATTTTTAATGTATTGATGAAAGAGAGAATAAGTAATATGATAAAAGCAGTATTTTTTGATATAGACGGAACTTTAGTAAGTTTCAAAACACATAAGGTTTCAGATTCTTCTAAAGAAGCTATAAGAATATTAAAAGAAAAAGGAATAAAAGTTTTTATAGCTACTGGAAGGATAAAAATGCATATAAACAATGTAGATGATTTAGAATTTGACGGTTATATAACAGCAAATGGATTCGATTGTTATATAGGAGATAAATCCATATATAGACATGGCATAGCAAAAGAGGAAGTATATTCATTAATAGATTATTTAAAAAATAAAGAACAATTTCCATGCTCTGTTATGATGGCTAAGGGTGTAGTTATAAATTATATAACAGATGAAGTTGCTAAATATTTGGAATCTATTAATCTAAAAATAAATGTAGCAGAAAATTATTATGATTTTTTAGTAGAAAATATAGATGATATATTACAAATCAACTTATTCGTTAATGAGGAAAAAGAAAAAGAATTAATGAGTAAAATATTCAAAAATTGCGAATCCAGCAGATGGCATCCAGCTTTAACAGATGTTAATACCAAAGGCGGCGGAAAACATATAGGTATAGATAAAATCATCGAATATTACGGCATAGATTTATCAGAAACAATGGCTTTCGGTGACGGAGGCAATGATGTTTCTATGATAAAACATGCTGCTATAGGTGTTGCTATGGGAAATGCCAATGAAAGTGCTAAAAAAGCGGCAGATTATATAACAGATGATGTTGATAATGACGGCATTTACAAAGCATTGAAACATTTTAATATAATAGATTAATGAGGATAAGAAAAATGATAAAAGCAGTATTTTTTGATATAGACGGAACTTTGGTAAGTTTCAAAACACATAAGGTTTCAGATTCTTCTAAAGAAGCTATAAGATTATTAAAAGAAAAAGGAATAAAAGTTTTTATAGCTACTGGAAGAATAAAAAATCATATAAACAATGTAGATAATTTGGAATTTGACGGTTATATAACAGCAAATGGATTTGATTGCTATATAGGAGATAAATCTATTTACAGACATGGCATAGCAAAAGAAGAAATATATTCATTAATAGACTATTTAAAAAATAAAGAACAATTCCCTTGCTCTGTTATGATGAATAGCGGTATATATATAAATTATGTTAATGAAGATGTAGAGAAAGTTTCAAAATCAATTAATTTACCTATACCTGCCGTAGATAATTATTATGAGTTTTTAGAAAAGAATATAGATGATATTTTGCAGATAAATTTATTCGTTAATGAGGAAAAAGAAAAAGAATTAATGAGTAAAATATTCAAAAATTGCGAATCCAGCAGATGGCATCCTGCATTTACAGATGTTAATACCAAAGGCGGCGGAAAGCATATAGGAATAGATAAAATAATCGAATATTATGGTATAGATTTATCAGAAACAATGGCTTTCGGTGACGGCGGAAATGATATTACTATGATAGAGCATGCTGCTATAGGTGTGGCTATGGGAAATGCTAATGAAGGTGTAAAAAAAGTTGCTGACTATATAACAGATGATGTTGATAGTGACGGTGTTTATAAAGCTTTAAAACATTTTAACATATTATAATATATATGTATTATATTTCTTGAAAAAGGTTCTTTTTTTTACTATACTTATAATATATGAATTATTTAGTATAATAAAAATTATTGGAGTTTTTTTATGAGAGTATTTAATACTGTTGCCTTGATACTTGGTGGAGGTAGAGGAACAAGGCTTTATCCTTTAGTAAAAGCACGTTCTAAACCAGCTGTATCTTTGGGCGGTCAATACAGAATGATAGACATACCAGTATCTAACTGTATTAATAGCGGATTCAGAAATATATATGTTATTACACAATTTAATAGTGCATCTTTAAACAATCATATATATAATGCCTACAGATTCGATAACTTCTCTGGCGGTCATGTAAGTATACTTGCAGCAGAACAGACTGATACTAATATAGATTGGTATCAAGGTACTGCTGATGCTGTTAGAAAGAATTTGGAACATTTTGACAATGAATTTGTTAATAATATTGTTATACTTTCCGGTGACCAAGTTTATCGTATGAATTATAATGTAATGCTTCAGCATATGCTAGAAACTGGTGCTGATATAGTAGTTGGTACAGTACCTGTTGTAAGGGAAGATGCTAAAGGATTTGGCGTAATGCTTGTAAATAAAAGAGGTCAAATCACTAACTTCCATGAAAAACCAAAAGAAGATGAAGCATTAGATGCATTAAAATTAAGCGAAGAACAAAAGAAAATGTTCAATATAGAAGATCCTGAAAAAGATTATTTGGCTTCTATGGGTATTTATGTATTCAGACGTAATGTACTTAAAGAACTTTTATCTGATGTTTCTATGATTGACTTTGGTAAAGATATTATTCCTGAAGCTATAAAGAAATATAAAGTATATAGTTATGCATTCCAAGGTTATTGGGAAGATGTAGGAACTATAAAAGCATATTTTGAAGCTAATATTTCTTTCGGAAGTAAAAATCCTCCTTTTGATTTTTATGATGAGAATGCTCCTATTTATACTCATGTACGTTACTTATCACCTTCTAAAGTTGAAAAAGCTACTGTAACTTCTAGTATAATAGCAGATGGTTGTAGAATAGAAAATGCTACTATCAAAGATTGTGTTATAGGTGTTCGTTCAGTAGTTCAAAGCGGTTCTGAATTGGAAAGAGTAGTTATGATGGGAAGCGACTATTATGAAGATAATGATGACATTGAAAGACTTAATGTTAAGCAGCTTCCTAAAATTGGTATAGGTAAAAAATGTACTCTTAAAAATGTTATCATAGATAAGAACGTTAGAATAGGAGATAATGTTACTATTACTAATAAAAAGAAAATACAGCATCAAGACAGTGATTTCTACTGTATAAGAGACGGTATAGTAATATTACCTAAAAATACAATAGTGAAAAGTGGTACAATAATATAAAGTTTGTGTAAGTTTGTTTGTTGCGGGTAGAAGTAATAATTATTATTCTTCTGCCCAATTTTTTTATTTGCATATAACTTAAATATTTTGACAATTTCTGATATATTAGTATAATAGCCCGCATGAAAAAATCGAAAAATAAATTGCATTTAGATACAGAAGAACTTTATAAAAAATCAGTTATAAGAAAATGCCGTATAGAAGAAAACATTGAAAATAATACAAGATTGGATAAATATATGGGTGACAGATTTTCTTATTATTCAAGAAATAAATGGCAGGATTTAATAGGTCAAGGATTGGTTCTTCTTAATGGAGAAAAAGTCAAATATACAAGAACTGTAAATAAAGGCGATGAAATAGCTTATCATATAATAGGAATGAAAGAACCTGAAGTAGATAAAAATGTAACTATAATCTATGATGACGGTGATTTGATAATAGCCAATAAACCTGCTAATTTGCCTGTTATACCTTCTGGAAAATATTATCACAATACTTTGCATACCATTGTTAGAGAAATGCTTCAATGTAATATTAACATGTTAAACAGAATAGACAGAGAAACTAGCGGCTGTGTGGTACTTTCAAGAGGTCATGAAGTTGCTTCAAAATTTTGTGCTATGATTGCCGGAAGAAAATTGAATAATAAAAAAAGAAGTATAAAGAAAACATATATTGCCATAGTGGAAAATGCAAAAGATATTGAAGATAAATTTGTTGTGGAAGGCTATATGCTTGAAAGCGGACATAAATATTACAGACGTTTTCAAACATTGCATAAAGAAAATGTGGAAGGTTCAAAATATTCAAAAACTGCTTTCAAAACTATTAAACGTATTGGTGATTATGCTATAGTTATGGCTAGATTATATACTGGAAGAATGCATCAAATTAGAGTGCATTTATATTCTAAAAATCTTTATATGGTTGGAGATAAAATTTACGGTAAATATGGGCCTCAAGTATTCGATGATTTTATAGAAAAAAATATTATACCTGAAGGATTTTTTCCAAGACAGGCACTTCATGCTTATAGCTTGGAATTTAATCACCCTATTACTGATGAATTAATAAAGGTAAAAGCTCCATTTTCTGAAGATTTAAAAAAGTTTATAAGGAAGTTGAAATATATTTAAATAAAATGTAATTTTTTTGTAAAATAATTGTAAATAAACTTGACAAAATTAATAAAAGTGCTATACTTATAATTGTAAAGATAATTTACATGTAATAATTAAAAAACAAGGAGAGTAATCATGAAAAAATTATCTATTTTATTTTTATCATTAATGGTTTTATCAGTTTCTAGTTTGTTTGCTGATGATTGGGTAGTACCTGTTTCTCAATTACCTGCAAATGCAAGATCATTCATACAAAGAGTATTCCCAGATGCACAAATATTCAAAGTTGAAAGAGATGGAAGAAAATTTGATGTTAAATTGTCTAATGGTGTATCTATAGACTTTTTATCTAATGGGGAGTGGGAAAATATAGACAGTGAATATACTCCTATACCAGAAAGTGCTTTCCCTCCTGCTGTTATAAAAGCATTAAAAGCTTCTTATCCTCAAGCTGCTATAATTGATGCTGAAAAAGAATGGGGAAATTACAAAATCAAATTAAACAATATGATGGAAGTTATGGTATCAGGCAACGGACAAATAATGGGACAAAAATTTGATGATTAATTAAATTATCAATTAAAAAGCGGTAAGATTATTAAATAAAAACTTACCGCTTTTTTTATTTTAAAAAACTTATTTATAATTTTTATTATTTAATTGATTAATAACTCTTTGAGTAAAAAGTTTTATATATTCAAAATCAGTAGCCACATTCACTCTTATAAAACCTTTAAAATTATTAGAAAACCATTCACCATAATCTATTGCTATTCTGCAGTCATCTTGTATAAGCTCTTTAACTCTGTCTTTATTAACTACTTTTCTTAAATCTATAAAAGGCAAATATGTACCTTCTAAAGGACTTACTATTATATCAGGAACTTTTGATTTTAATTCATCTCTTATATATTCATAATTACGTTTTATAGTTTTTAATAAACCGTCAAGCCAATCTGCTCCGTATCTGTATGCTGCTTCTGTAGCAGTCATGCCAAGCAGACTTAATTCTGTTCTATTAACAGTGCTTACATATTTATTGTATATTTCTCTCATTTTTTCATCTGGTATTATTATATGAGAATTTAAAAGGCATGCTAAATTGAATGTTTTTGAAGCTGAAGATAATACAATCAATCTATCCATATATTTATCTTTATTTTTTATAGATAATGCTGATATAAAAGGACGTACTCCTAAATTTATATCTTGATGAATTTCATCAGAAATTATATAAACATTATTTCTCTTACATATATCAAAAACTTTATTTATTTCTTCATCTGTCCATACTCTGCCTACTGGATTATGGGGATTACAAAATATCATTAATTTTGCATTATTATTTTTTATATCATTTTCTAATTTATCAAAATCTATAGAAAATATACCATTATCATTTTTTAATTCGCATTCAATAAGATTTCTTTCATTGTCTTTAACTGCATTATGAAAAGGATAATAAACAGGTGTAAGTATAATCACACTATCACCTTTTTTTGTAAAAGCATTAACCAACCAATATAATGCTGTTACTAGACCAGTAGAAAAAGATATCCATTCTTCTTTCAAATCTATATTATATCTATTTTTCTGCCAATTAAAAAATGCCTCAAAATAACTATCCCATAAAACTGTATATCCGAAAACTCCATGAGCAATTCTTTTATTTAAAGCTTCTATTACTTCATCTGGTGCTTTAAATTCCATATCCGCAACCCACATAGGAATTAATCCGTTTTCATTAAATCTTTTATCTTTTATAGTTTCCCATTTCTCTGAATTTGTATTTTCTCTTTTTACTAAATATCTGCTGTTGAATTCTTCTATTGTCATAACAATACCTCAAATTAAATTTATGATTTACCATTATACATATTTAATTTTTCATTTCAATCTTAAAAAATCTTAGTATATACTGAAAATTTTTAAGTTTGTCAATTTTTTTAATATATTGTATAATAATAATATGGATTTTAATTT
>NZ_CALXRM010000062.1 GCF_944390845.1 uncultured Brachyspira sp. | reverse complement strand
AAATTATGATACACCTATGTTATACTTTAAAAAACTAAGGAATACTTAATGCAATATGTCTGGCTCCTGTGCAATATATGCTAATTTATTACTTTTTGTATAAAAATAAGTTTTATAAAAGCATTATATTTGGTTGACAAAAATGTAAATTAAATTTAATATTAAAAGCAAATTATATAACTAGGAGGGATATTATTATGTCTAAAGAAGCTTCAAGTATGTTTTCTTTTCTACTAGGCTTAACAGCTGGTTTAGCATTAGGAGTATTATTTGCTCCAAAAGCAGGTGAAGAAACTAGAGAAGATATTAAAGAAACTATGGACAATATCAAATTTAAAGTAGATGATATTTATCATAGAAGCGTTTTAAAAACTTCTGAATTAGTAGAAAAAGGCAAAGAAAAAACTAATGATTTCTTTGAAAAAAGAAAAAAAAGAACTTCTGAAGAAGTAGAAGAATAATAACAATATGCAAGATATTACATTTCAAATTAATGTTATAGCTATATCTTTAGCTTTTATAGCAATATCAATTCTTATATTGGTTTTAGCTATATTTTTTGTTTTACTTGCTGGTTATTTTAGATTCACTAATAGATTTGATAGAATATTAGAAAATATTGAGTCTATTAGTGAAAAAATTAATAATATTAGTATCGTAGTAGATGAAGAAGCAAATAAAGCAAAAACTACTTTAGGCAATGTACATGAAGTAATTAATAACTTATCCAGCAGCGTCAATAATTTTAGTATAATGACTAAAGAGTTTGCCAACAATATTAGTATTATCAATATATTCAAATCTATAATAGACCTTTTTAAAGGTAAAAAGAAATCCAATAATACTGATGAAGATGATGATTTTTAAGTAAGTGAATTTTAATTAGGATTTATTTTGTTATGATAAAAAAAATTTTTTTAGTACTTTTTTCTATAACTTTATTTTGTTCATTTTTATATTCTGAAGATACTAATTGGGTAATTAGAATAAGAGATAATCAAACCAATGTTAAAAAGCTTATGACAGTTCAGGATTGTTTATCTGAAATTTCAAACCTTACAATTTTTAGAGGGGCCCCTGCTGAGGCTGTAAATATTATACTTACTAATGATTTGCAATTATGGCAATTTGCTTCTCAGCTTATAGAGCAGGAACTTGTATATATGAAAGCTGTGGAAGAAGGTTATGATAAAGATGATGAAGTTGTTCAATTAATTTCTAAAGAACGTGATAATCAATTATCTCAGCTTTATATGCAAGAAAAAGTAGCTGATGATTTCGCTGTTGTTACTGATGAAGAAAAAAGAAAATTTTTTAATGAAAATAGAAGCCGTATACAAGCAGCAGTTGGAAGAAATGTAACTTATGAACAAGTTGCTATGGATATAGAAACAACAATACTTCAAGAGCGTATGCGTAATGAATATGATAAAATTATAGCAGCTGCTCAAACTAATTATAATTTGAAATATTCAGTAACTTCTGATCCTTGTATTACTATAGAAGAAACAACTATACCTCTTTCTGAATTTAATGATATGTTTAATGAATCTATAAAGCAGGCAGGAGCTAATATACCGGCTGCTTTAAGAATGCAGGCAAAAGAGGGTATGTTTAAAGCTTTTGTGGCACGTGAAGTGATGATGTATGAAGCAAAAAAGACTGGTTTTTATGATACTCCTCAGGCTAAAGCTATAGAGAATTTCTTAACTAGAAGTGCTGTTACTGCTAATTTTATAGATAAGACTATAAGATCTACTATACCTAAACCTACTGAAGAAGAAATTAATTTAGCTTATGAGCAATATGGTAAAATGTACAATATAGATTCGCTTCCTTATGCTGATGCTCAAAAGGCTTTAGAGACTATGGTTATAGAAGCTAAAACACAACAAAAATATCAAATATTGGTTACTGATTTAAGATATAGATATAATATAGAAAAAAATCTTGATTTGTTAAAGAAATAATTCCTGAGTTATGAAAAATAGATTATTTGTTGTATATTTTGTATTTATTATATTATTCTGTTTTTCACAAATTTCTTTTGCTAGGAGAAACGATTTTTCTTTTGATGTATCTCCTCTTATACAAAAAACTAAAATGTTTTCTGCTGGAATAGGCGGAATATTTAGTGAGTATAACTCTTGGTTTAATGGACAGTTATATACATTGGATCCTTATAATGAAAATATAAGCAGAAGGGATTTATATTTTACATTTATGCCTTATTTCAGTGTAAGACCTATTAAATATTTAGAATTAGATGTATCCGCTAGTTTTACATATCAAAGACAAGATTCAAGAAATGATATAACAAGTGCTACGAATATGACAGATGTTTTTGGTTTTGATTCTATCAATGCATCTATCAAAGCTACATTTTTAGATTGGTATTTATCTATAGGGGCAAAAGTTGGTATAGGATATACATTTCAGAAAAATAATTTTGTATATGGAAATATTAAAGATCCGTTTAATATGTATGCTACTATAATGTTGGCTGGTGTACCTAAAGTAATACCTTTAAATTTTTTATTTTCTTATACTTTTGATACTAGAGATAATTTTTTCAAAGATATTTTAACAACTGGTGAAATAATGGGCGGACTTGAAATCATAACTTCTCCATTTATTACTTTATATACAGGGGTAACTTATGTATTTCCTTATACTAAAGAATCTAAACTTACATATTTAGAACCTTTTGTTAAATTTAAAGCTACTATATCTGATTTTTTATATATGACAGTATCTTATCATAAAGTTGTATGGGGTAAAGGTTATGCTCCTAATACTTCTACATTTTATTTTTCTATAGAATATATGTTTTATTCACCTAAATGGGATTGGTGGCATGGAAAGTTTAAAAAAGAATAACAATTAATGAAATTATGATTGCCCGCTTTTTAGACTTTCAATCTTTTCTGATATTTTTATATTATTTTTATTTTTTACTGTTATTTTTACTTCCACCCAACTTTTTTTAAATTGTTATTTATTGACCGCCTTCAGAGTAAAGCTAAAAATGTATATTAATTTTGAATTCAAACTTAATTATATCTAAAATTTTATTCATCGTGCGTTAATAAGAATTATACAATACATTATATAGAAAATATTATTTTTATAGTTTCACTTCCTAATATATATTGTGACATAGTTTGTATAAATGATAATACAGTTCTTAGTATTCCAACGAATAATAAAGCATATAATATTAAAAATCCATAAGGATATATTTTATCATAAGTTTCTTTTCCTCTTGGAGATAAAAAGAATCTCAATATCCAACCGCCATCTAATGGAGGAAAAGGCAAAAGATTAAAAAACATAAGCATTATATTTATTACATAAAACATAAATAACATTGTTAAAACTATAGGTAAGGCATTAAGCATTATATTAGTTACAATATTACTATGCTGCTCTAAAAGCATTATAAGTTTATATATTATGAAAGTACCATTAACTGTAAAAGTAAGTATTTTCATTATAATAAATGCTATAGTAGCCATTATTAAATTAGCAAAAGGACCCGCAAATGATACTAATGCCTGATCTCTTTCAAAATTATTAAAGTTATTAGGATTAACAGGTACTGCTTTCATCCAACCTATAACAGGAATTCCAGTAATAGCAGCAAGTAATGGCAGTATAACAGTTCCTAATATATCAACATGGGCTAATGGATTAAGTGTAAGCCTTCCAAGACGCATAGCTGTTCTGTCTCCAAGTGTGTATGCAGTTCTGGCATGTGAGTATTCATGTGTACTTGCTGATATTATAAAAACAACATAGGATATTATTCCTATTGAAAATCTATTAGAAAAAATTTCATATACCATTCTTATTGTTTCCCTAAAAATATTAATTTCGTTTTAAATATAATAAAAAATTTATATTTTGTCTATGTGTCACTAAATAATAAACAGTATAATTTAATTTATGTAATATCATCTATTTAAAAAGTTAATAGCCCAATTAGCCATAAGTTCTGAAGGCATATTTAATTTACTTTCATTAATTTCAAATTTACTATTATGATTAGGTATTTTTTTATCAGTTATAGTAGAAAATAAAGCAAAACACCCTTTAACTTCTCTTAAATAATAAGAAAAATCTTCTCCTCCCATACTAGGCTTATAATAATGATTCCAAACGGCATCATCTGAAAATATTTTTTGTGCAGTATTTTTTACTGTATTAGTTATATCTTTATCATTATTAGTTACACATGCATATTCTATTATTTCAATATCGCATTCTCCTCTTAATGATTCTGCAATTAATTTTGATTTTTCTTTTATTCTTTTTATAAAGAAATCACGTACTTCATTACTAAAAGTTCTTATAGTACCTTCTATTTCTATAACATCTGGTATAATATTAAATGCACTGCCTCCATTGATTTTGCAAAGTGATAAAACAACAGTTTCAGATGGATCTATTTCTCTAGTTATTATTGATTGAAGTCCATTAATAATTTCAGCAGACATAACTATAGGATCAACACCCGCATGAGGATAAGCTCCATGTGTTCCTTTTCCTTTAACTCTTATTATAATTTTATCTGTAGAAGCAAGTATAGGGCCTTCTTGGATAATGAAAAAACCATTAGGAGTATCCAAAGCAAAACTTCCAACATGTACTCCTAATATTGCCTCAACATCTTTTAAGGCATTTTCTTCAATCATTATTTTGGCACCTGTTCCTGTTTCTTCTCCTGTTTGAAATAAAAATTTAACAGTTCCTGAAAACTCATCTATATTATCATTAAGTATTTTGCAAGCTCCTAAAAGTATTGCAGCATGGGCATCATGACCGCATGCATGCATATTGTTATTACAGGATTTATATTCAAAATCTGTTTCTTCTTTTATAGGCAAAGCGTCCATATCTGCTCTTAAAGCCACAGTTTTTGAATTATCTGTTTTATTTCCATTAATATAGGCTATAATGCCGGAATCTTTTTGGTTTTTTGTATATTTAATATTTTTAAAATTATTAAGTTCATTTATTACAAATTCCTGAGTTTTAGGTAAATCGCTTCCAAGTTCAGGTATAGAATGCAAATATCTTCTGCATTTTATAACATAATCTAATATTTCTTTTGAATCATATTTAAGCATAAAAAAATCCAATATATAAAATTTATTTTAATTATATATAGAAAATAAATATTTTACAAACTTTAATCACATTTACCCGCCCTATATCCTTATAATTCTTTTTGATATTTTAGTATAATTTTTCTTTTTTGTTTTAATAGTTATTTTAGCTACCCACCCAAGTTTTTTTAACTTTATTGTGTTATCACCGCACGCAGAGTAAAACTAAGAATATAGATTTATTCTTAATTCAAATTTAATTATATTTAAAGTTTTGTTCACCGTGCGTTTAAGAAATTTTAAATTTAATCAACATTTGGGCGGGTGTTGGAATTTCTAATTAATCTATGAAGATAATTAATATTAATATTAATATTAATAATATAGTTATAAAATATAAAGGGCGGGGAATGTAATAAAAGTTTAAAAAATTAATTACATTTTCCCACCCTCTAGGCTTATAATTCTTTTTGATATTTTAGTATAATTTTTTCTTTTTTGTTTTGATAGTTATTTTAACTGCCCACCCAAGTTTTTTTAACTTTATTGTGTTATCATCGCACGTAGAATTAAGCTAAGTTTAAAAATCTTATTACATTTTCCCACCCTCTAGGCTTATAATCTTTTCTGATATTTTAGTATCATTTTTTCTTTTTTGTTTTGATAGTTATTTTAACTGCCCACCCAAGTTTTTTTTAACTTTATTGTGTTATCATCGCACGTAGAATTAAGCTAAGTTTAAAAATCTTATTACATTTTCCCACCCTCTAGGCTTATAATCTTTTCTGATATTTTAGTATCATTTTTTCTTTTTTGTTTTAATAGTTATTTTAACTGCCCACCCAAGTTTTTTTTACTTTATTGTGTTATCACCGCACGTAGAATTAAGCTAAAAAATAGATTTATTTGTGATTTGAATTTAATTATATTTAAAATTTTATTCACCGTGCGTTTAAGAAATTATAAATAAAAAAGCTGAGAGTTTTAATTTCCTCTCAGCTTTGTAATAATAATATTAATTAATTATCTTACACTCTTATCATAAGGTACACCAGATGCTTTAGGAGCTTGTGAATTTTTAGAAGTGAATGCAAGTACTATTATAGTTGTTATATAAGGTATCATTTTGTATATATTGTTTGATATAGGCAAATTAGCAAGAATTGGTATTCCTGAATAAGCAGAAGCTAATGTTTTCATAAGACCGAAGAAAAATGCTGCATAAAGTATTTTCATAGGCTTCCATTGTCCGAATATTAGTACTGCCAAAGCCAAGAATCCGTAACCAGCAACAGTAGCATTGAAGTTTGTAGAAGTAGGAATAACAAATACCAATCCGCCTAAACCGCCTAAAGCTCCTGATATAGCAACACCAATGTAACGCATTTTATAAACATTGATACCTACAGAATCTGCAGCTTGAGGGTGCTCTCCGCAGCTTCTAAGTCTAAGACCGAATCTAGTTTTATAAAGCACAAACCAAGATAAGGCTAATATTATGAATCCTATGTATGTTGTTATGTATGTGTTTTTGAAGAATAATCCTCCTATTATAGGTATGCTTCCTAATATAGGTACAGATTCTATTCTGAAATTATTAACAAAAGTTATTTGCTGAACTACTTGTATAGCTCTAGTAACATATATAGCAAAAGCAGGTGCGAATATATTTAAAGCAGTACCGCTTATAACCTGATCAGCACTCATACTAATAGCAGCATAAGCATGAAGCAAAGAGAATATTATTCCAGATAAAGCAGAAATTATCATAGCTATGAATAATGTTACAGTTGGAGGGAAAAGAGCACCGAATCTGCTTATGAAAAATATTCCGGCGAAAGCTCCAATTATCATTATACCTTCAAGGGCAATATTAACTACACCGCTTCTTTCAGAGAACATTCCGCCTAATGCTACAAGTAAAAGAGGTATAGAGAAAAACATTGTTTGCTGTACTAAAAAATAAATTGTTTCCATTAAAAACTCCTTTTTATTTTACTAACTTTACTCATTAGCATTCTTTTCTTCTGTTTTCTTTATTTTCTTTGATATAAATCCAACAATAGATTTAAATAGCAAAGCGAAAGCACTGAAATATATTATAGAAGCAATAATCATTTCTATAATTTCAGGAGTAAAATTGTATATTTGCATATAAAAACCGCCTACAGTAATATGAGCAATGAAAAGACCTGCTATTAATATTCCTATAGGGTGAGAAAGTCCAAGTAAAGCAATAGGTATACCCATAAATCCTTCCTCAGCAAGAACATCAACAACCTCTATATGCTTACCAACACCAGAAAGATATAAAAGTCCTCCGCCAAGTCCTGCTAAAGCACCAGCTATTACCATAGAAAGAATAATATTTCTTTTTTCGTTAATACCAGCATATTTACTAGCATCTTTATTAAGACCGCATGCTTTAAGTTCAAAACCGAATGTAGTTTTTGAAAGTATTATATACACAATGATTACTACTATAACAGCAATGAAAAAGCCTCCATTGGCACTTGAACCTTTGAATATAACATTAAGTCCCATTGTAGGCATCATAGCAGAAGGAGGTATATTTTGAGATTGGTTTTTAAGCATATCGTAAACTGTAAGAGTAACGAGATAATTGACTAAATACATACCAATATAGTTCATCATTATGCTTGAAATAACTTCATTAACATTGAAATGAGCTTTTAAAAAACCAGGCAAATAAGCCCAAAGTCCTCCAGCTATAAAAGAAGCAAGCAAAGCAACTAGCCAATGAATAGCAGGCGGAAGAAAAGTACATTTAATAGCTACAAGTACAGCAGCATAAGCACCAACTATAAATTGTCCAGAAGCTCCTATATTAAATAGACCATTTTTGAAAGCAAAACCAACAGAAAGTCCTGTTAATATTAAAGGAGTAGCAGTATATATAACCTGCCCCATACCTCTGCCGCCTCCTGAAAATCCTCCTGAAAGTATGGTCATAAAGGCAGGAAAGGCATCAGCAGCATTGCTTATAAGAAGTATTATTAGCCCTAAAAGCAACCCTATAATAATTGCGAGAAAAGATGAAAATATATTAATAAAGCCATCTTTCTCTAAAATGTTTGATAATTTGTTTTTGAGATTATTGTTATCACTCATAAGTACTCCTTTTATAACAACAGTATAATTATCTATTATGATTTTTTAGACTTCTGAGAACTGCCATAAGCTAATAATCATTAACTTTTTAATAATATTTTTAGTATTAAAAATATATTCTTTTAAATTAATATTTTTAAGAAAATTTTGTATATTGATAGTTTTTAGATTATGAATTTCTTTATACACATAATATTTGAGTATATTTTCATTACTAATTGAGCCTAGAAGGTAACACACAAAGTAATCATTCATTCTATTTATGTTTCTCATAACAACTATTAAACCAAAAGAATATATAAAATAAAATTTCTAATACACTATAAACCAAAAAATTATGCACTTCTTTTAGAGCCTGCCATATAAAGACCAAGTTCATTAATAGTCAAATCTTTAGGGTAAACATTTGCTACTATTTCGCCTTCATACATAACAAGTATTCTGTCACTTAAATTCATTACCTCATCAAGTTCTAAAGAAACAAGTAAAACAGCTTTTCCATTATCACGCTGTCTTATTAATTCTTTATGTATATATTCTATAGCACCAACATCTAATCCTCTTGTAGGCTGAACAGCTATAAGTAAATCAGGGTTTCTGTCTATTTCTCTAGCGATAATAGCCTTCTGCTGATTACCACCAGACATACTTCTTGCTATTGTTTTAGAACCTTGAGCACTTCTTATATCAAATCTATCTATTAATACTTTAGAATATTCTTCCATTTCTTTGAATTTTAAGAATCCGTTTTTCTGGAATTTATCAGTGAAATAAGTTTGAAGTATTAAATTCTCTCCAAGTGTATAATCAAGTACAAGACCATGTTTATGTCTATCTTCTGGAATATGTCCTATACCGCTTAAAGTTTTATTTCTTATAGATAAATTAGTAATATCTTTTCCATTTAAGCTAACATTTCCATTACTCATTTCTGTAAGACCAGTTAAAGCATATATGAGCTCAGTTTGTCCGTTTCCGTCAATACCAGCAACACATACTATTTCACCGGCACGTACTTCAAAAGATACATTATTAACAACATTTTTTGTACTTCCATGTGATTTTACACTTAAATCTTTTACAGATAAAATAACATCTTTTGGTTTAGCTTCAGTTTTTTCTACTACTAAAGATACCTTTCTTCCTACCATCATTTCTGACATTTGCTCTTTTGTAGTAGTTTTTACATCTATTGTTCCAATGTATTTTCCTTTTCTTAAAACAGAACATCTATCAGCAACTTCTTTTATTTCATTTAATTTATGAGTTATAAAAAGAATAGATTTTCCTTCATTAGCTAATGACTTCATTATTTTCATAAGTTCTTCAATTTCATTAGGTGTAAGTACTGCAGTAGGTTCATCGAAAATAAGTATATTATTGTCTTTGTATAACATTTTTAAAATTTCAACTCTTTGCTGCATACCTACAGTCAAATCGCTAATAAGGGCATCGGGATAAATTTCAAGACCATAAGTTTTACTAAGTTCCATTACTTTTTTTCTGGCATCATCAACTTGAAGCATACCATATTTTACTGTTTCTACTCCAAGCATAATATTTTCTAAAGCAGTGAAATTATGAACAAGTTTAAAATGCTGATGCACCATACCAATACCAAGAGCATTAGCAGTATTAGGATTGTCAATATTCACTTCTTTACCATTAACTTTAATAATTCCTTCTTCCTGCTTATAAAGTCCAAAAAGTACACTCATAAGCGTAGATTTGCCGGCACCATTTTCACCAAGCAAAGCATGAATTTCTCCGCGTTTTAATTGTATAGTAATATTGTCATTGGCTACTATTCCTTTAAAACGTTTAGTAATATTAAGCATTTCAACAACATATTCTGAATTTTCCATATTTTTTTATCCCCGTTTATCCGCAAAATTTTTATAACCATAAAAGAGATACCAACATTAATAAATGGTGGTATCTCTAAAATTTAGACTAACTTTTAATTATTGTATAAAATTAACTTTAACTATATCTAAAGGTAATTGATTAACATCTTTAGCATCTTTGTCTGTAAGAACTTTTACACTACCTGAAATTAAAGTTTGATATATTAAATCATAATCATTTTGATTGAATACTTTGAATCTTGAAGTTTTCATAGGAAGACCTATACCATTAACTTTGGCATCAAGTATAACAGATTTTCCGCCAGGGAATTGATTTTTATAGAAATCATCTATAGCATTGTATACAGATTCTCCAAGCATTTTCATAGCAGAAGTGATAACTGTAGGAGATTCAGCACTTTGGTCTATATCTACACCTATAACTAAAGCATTATTTTGTTCAGCAGCACTCATAACAGAGTTTCCAGCACCGCCTGCAGGAGCAAATATTACTTGTACACCGCTTTGATACCAAGAAGTAGCTAAAGTTTGGTTTTCAGGAGTAGCATTGAAATTTCCTATATAAGTATAGTTGATTTTTACGCTTCCAGAAGCTAATTTCATTTCTTTAGCAGCATAATTTGCACCTTGAACGAAACCATAACCGAATCTTATAACTGCAGGAACAGCCATACCAGCCATAACACCTAAATTAGTGTATCCTTCTTTTACTATAGCATATCCAGCTAAGAAACCGGCTTGTTCTTCTGCATAAAGTACAGAATAAACATTTTTTTCAATTCTGAAATCAGTGTAAGTGCCGTCTTGAGGAGTACCATCTAAAAGTACGAAATTAACATTAGGGTGAGTGTCTTGTGCTTTATAAACAGCAGGTTCAAATAAGAAACCTGGAGTTACTACTAATTTTGCTCCGGCAGCAACTGCTAAATCTATAGCATCTACATAAGCATCAGTAGTTTTTTGAGCAGGCTGATAATATTTATGAGATATGCCTTTTTCCTGAGCATACTGAGTTAAACCTTCCCAAGCACCTTGGTTAAATGATCTGTCATCTATAGTACCAACATCAGTGATTAATGCTAGTTCATATCCGCCAGATTTATTACCGCCGCCGCATGAAACAATTACCATAAAAGCCATAATAATGATGATTGAAGTGAGCAATTTTTTCATATTCTCATTCTCCTGTTTGATAAAATATTTATGCTTAATTTTATTAAAGCCAAAACTTTAAATATATACTATTTTATATAATCTACTTTTACCAATTTTACAGGTAATTCTGTTACACTTGTTGCATCGGTATCTTTTAATATATTTATACTTTTCTTTATAAGTTGATTATATATATAGTTGTAGTCTGCTTCAGTAAATACTTTAAATTTTGAGGTATTCATAGGAAGACCCACACCATTAACTTTAGCATCTAAAATAACAGTTTTTCCGCCGTCAAAAGTATTATTATAATATGAAGCAACTGCATTATAAACAGATTCTCTTATCATTTTCATAGATGAAGTAATAACAGTAGGAGATTCGAAACTTTGATCAACATCTACTCCTATAACTAATCCGTTATTATTTTCAGCGGCACTCATTACTGAATAAGCAGCACCGCCTGCAGGAGCAAATATTACTTCTGCACCGCTTTTATACCAAGAAGTAGCCAATGTTTGATTTTCTGGGCTTGCATCATAATTTCCTACATAAGTATATTTTATATTAATAGAATTTTTTGGAAGCTGTAATTCATTAGCAGCGTATTCAGCACCTTGTACAAATCCGTAACCAAATCTTATAACTGCAGGGTGGGCTACTCCTGCTAAAACACCTAAATTTTTATAGCCTTCTTTTACTATAGCATAACCAGCTAAAAATCCTGCTTCTTCTTCAGCATAAAGAATTGCAATTGTATTTGATGCTGTTTTATAATCAGTATAAGTTCCGTCTTGAGGCTCACCGTCTATTAATATGAAATGTACATTTGTGTAAATGTCTTGTGCTTTATAAATGGCAGGTTCAAACATATAGCCAGGTGTTACTATTAATTTTGCTCCGCCTTTTACTGCTAAATCTATTGTATTTAAATATGATTCAATATCTTTGTCTGGTACTTTATAATACTTATGAGTAATTCCGTAATTTTCCGCATAGTCTTTTACTCCTTCCCAAGAGCCTTGATTAAAAGACTTATCATCAACAGTACCTAAATCTATTAAAACAGCTATTTCAAAATTATTACTGTCTTTATTTCCTTTACAGCATAACATAACAGAAGCAAAAACAGCAGCTATAACAATTAAAATAAAAATTCTTTTCATATTTGTTATTCCTCTATATAGAATATTAAATTTATTCTATATAATCTACTTTAACTATCCTTGCAGGTAATCCTTTAGGAGTTTCTGTATAAGTATCTTTTAACACAACTATCCTTTTATTAACAAGCATTTTATAAATATTATTATAATTTTCTCTGCTAAATGTTCTGAACTTAGAATTATCCATAGGAAGACCTACACCATTAACTTTGGCATCTAAAATAACGGTTTTTCCTCCATCGAACCTTCCCTTATAATAATGATCAATAGCATTATAAACAGACTCTCTTATCATTTTTACAGCGGAAGTAATAACAGTAGGAGATTCAAAACTCTGATCAACATCTATTCCTACTACTAACCCACCTGTTTTTTCAGCAGCTCTCATAACTGAATAAGCAGCACCGCCAGCAGGAGCAAATATTACCTGCACGCCTTCATTATACCAGTTTTCAGCTTGCTTTTGATTTTCCTCAGTATCATCAAAATTTCCAATATAATTATATTTTATTTTAATAGAATGTTTATCAAGTTCTAATTCAGAAGCAGCAAAATCTGCACCTTGTATAAATCCATAACCAAATCTCTTTACAGTAGGATAGGGCAGACCTGCTATTACTCCTAAATTAGTATATCCGTCTTTAACTACAGAATAACCTGCTAAAAAACCAACTTCTTCTTCAGCAAATAAAATAGAAGTAGTGTTGCTTGCTATTTTTATATCACCTTTACGCTGAGGAACGCCGTCTATAAGAATAAAATTAACATCAGGATAATCATCTTGTACTGTATAAATTGTTTCTTGGAAAATAAATCCAGTACTTACAACTATTTTTGCTCCATTATCTACTGCCATATCTACAGTCTTTATAAAAGAATCTAAATCTTTATTTTTCTTCGGAACTTTATAATATTGATAAGTTATTCCTCTAGTTTCGGCATAGTCTTCTACACCTTCCCAAGAACTTTGGTTAAAGGATTTATCATCTATTGTACCTAAATCTATTAATACTGCTATTTCAGCACCGCTTGTTGTATCGTCTTCTGCTTCCATATTTACATTACAAGATGATAGTAATAAAATGATAAAAAATAACAATAACACTATTTTCCTATACATGCCGCAACCTAAATCTTATCTTTTTCTATTAAAATTTTTATAGATTCTATTATTAAATCTATGGCCTCTTCGCCTGTATAATCTTTTGGATCATTAATATTATTTTTTATTCTTTCTTGATTATGCAGTACTAACATTGCAGCACCAGTACGTACATTTTTAGCAGCACCTACAGCAAACAATGTGGCAGATTCCATTTCAGAAGCTAAACAGCCTGCTTTTATATAACTGTCCCATTTGTATAATAATTCTTTATCAACAGCCATACTTTCTGGGGCATGCTGAGCATAAAAAGCATCTTTACATTGAACTACACCTACATGTGTTCTTGTTTTTACTTTTTCAGCACCTTCAATCATAGCTTCCAAAACATCTATACTAGGTACGCATGGAAATTCTTTTGGTATATAATTATCCATAGTGCCGCCGCCTTTGATGGCACCATTTACTATAACAACATCTCCAGGTAATACGTCCATATTCATACCGCCGCATGTACCAACTCTTATAAATGTATCAGCACCGACTTTTATAAGTTCTTCTAAAGCTATAGCTGTTGAAGGGCCGCCTATACCATGTGAAGTAGTAGAAACTTTAACTCCGTTTATATAACCTGTATAAGTTACATATTCTCTATAGTCTGCTATTAATTCTGCATTGTCAAATCTTTTAGCTATTTTTGAACATCTTTTAGGATCTCCAGGCATTATTACATATCTGCCTACATCTCCTTTTTTTAATTTTAGATGATGTACTAAATTTTCATTTTCTTTATAATAGGCTTTTGGAAACATATTTGATTACCCCTTTTTAGCATTTTTGTCTTTTTCATTTAATAATACTATAGCTTCTAGGGCTGTTAATATCATATTTTCTATGCTGTCACTGTATTCTAAGTGAGTACCCATTCTTTCTACCATAGTATTTTCTACTATATGCATTATACCGCCTGCTCTCACTCTTCTTAATGATGCACATGCAAATAAAGCAGCACATTCCATTTCTGAGGCTATTGCTCCGCATAAAGTATAATATTTTAGATTATTTTCAAATTTTTCTCTAAAGAATGAATTTTGAGGTTCTAATTCTCCATAGAAACAGTCTTTACTATGTACTACGCCTATATGATAATTATGATTTCTTTTTTTAGCTGTATCTCTTAATGCAAGCATAATATCTGTATTAGCAATGGCAGGATATTCAAGAGGTATATATTCTTTTGTTGTGCCTTCATCTTTTATAGCAGCTTGTGCTATGGCTAAATCATTTGGTCTTACTTTTAGACTTAATCCTCCAGCAGTACCAACTCTTATAAATGTATCAGCACCAACTTTGATGAGTTCTTCCATAGCAATTGAAGCGGAAGGGCCTCCTATTCCTGTAGAAGTTACTGATACATCTACTCCTTTATATTTACCTGTTATAGTGACATATTCTCTATAATCAGCTTTTAACTCTACATCATCTAAAAAATTTGCTATATAGCCGACTCTTTTCGGATCTCCCGGAAGAAGCACATATCTAGCAACATCACCTTTCTTTAATTTGATATGGTATTGAAGAAGGCCGTTTTTAGCTGCTTCTTCATCATAAAATGCTTTCACTTCCATAACTTTAACTCCTAATGATATAATAAACAGTTAAAGATTAATAATTATAAAAAATATAATAAAATCCTTATTGTTTTTCTGCTTTTACTATAGCTATCCCATTGCTTGTGCCTAATCTGTTTGCACCGGCTTCAATCATTTTTAAAGCGTCTTCATAAGTTTTTATTCCGCCTGAAGCTTTTACACCCATTTCTTTTCCTACTGCTTCTCTCATGAGTTTTACATCATGTTCTGTGGCACCGGCAGTAGAAAATCCTGTAGATGTTTTCACAAAATCGGCTCCGCATTCTTTGGCTATTTTACATGCTAATACTTTTTCTTGATCAGTTAAAAGGCAGGTTTCTATAATGACTTTTAATACACTGGCATGACATGCATCTCTTACTTTTTTTATGTCACGTTCAAAAAGATCTATTTTTTTACTTTTTAGCAAGCCTACATTTATTACCATATCTATTTCATCAGCACCGCTGTCAATAGCTACTTTGGTTTCGTATGCTTTTGCTTCCTTCATCATTGTACCCAGAGGAAAACCTACTACAGAACAGACCTTGACATCTGAATGCAGTAAGAAATTATAAGCAACATTAACATAAGCTGAATTTACGCATACAGAATAAAATCCATATTCTTTTGCTTCTATGCATAACTTTCTTATATCATCTATTGTTGCCTCTGGTTTGAGAATGGTATGATCGATTAATTTACTTATCCTGTTCATCTTTTACACCTCTATTTTATATAATATAAAACATTGTACTATTTGTCAAATTTATTATGTATACAATATAATTTATCTATACTATATAGTATAATAAATTAATTTCTTTAAATCATGTAAAATAAAAAAATAGTTTTATTTGTGAAAGTTTTATTTGAATAAATGATGAAAAATATTATGAATTGTACAAAATGGGAGAATAATACTCTCCCATTTTATATATATTATTATTTATATTATAGCTAATTAAAATTATATACTGATAAATCTTATTAAGTTTTTAAGTGATAAACAACATTTGATAACTGACAAATAAAGTTGTAAGATATTTTTAAGCGTTTATCTCTATGCTTGCAGCTATATATAACAAATAAATTTATTTTATGACTTCAGCTATCTTTTTATTTTACAACTTTTTTGATAGCTTCTATAACTATATCCTGTTCTTCTTTAAGAATGTCATTATCTATAGGCAAAGCCAAATTATGTTTTGAAGCATATTCAGATACTGGCATATCTCCTTCTTTATATCCTAACTTTTTAACTAATACAGGAGCTAAATGTATAGGGTGAGGGTAGTAAAGAGCAGTAGGTACTTCTAATTCTGTTAATTTAGCTCTAACTTCATCTCTGTTTTCTACTTGTATAACATATTGAGCATGTACGCTTTGAGTATATTCAGCAACTTGCGGTACTTTTACTACATCTTTTAATTTTTCATTATAATATTCAGCAGCATTTCTTCTATGATCCATATCTTTATCGAAGCCTTTGAATTTTTCTAATAATATTCCAGCCTGTAAATTGTCCAATCTTCCTGTAGTACCTAATTTTATATGAGTCATTCCGCCTTCATCACCATGATGACGTAATTGTTTGAGATTTGTATAGAAATCTTCATTATTAGTAAATACCATTCCGCCGTCACCAAAACAACCTAATGGTTTAGCTGGAAAGAATGATGTTACAGCAATATCGCCTAATTTTCCTGAACATGATTTGATATTTTTATAGCTTGCTCCGAATGACTGACAAGCATCTTCTATAACAAAAATATTATTTTTTTTAGCTATATCTAATATAACATCATAATTAGCACATTGTCCGAATAAATTAACTGGTATAATAGCAACAGTATTTTTATTTATTAAGCTTTCTAGTTTTTTTACGTCCATATTGAAGTATTCATCAATATCGCATACTCTTACTTTCATACCTAAAAATGCAGGAGCTTCAGCAGTAGAGAAGAAAGTCATAGCTGGTACTATTACTTCTTTATTAGAATGATCTTCTCCAGCATTAAATCCTAGTGCCAAAAGTGAAAGTACTAAACCAACATGTCCAGATGATACTCCAACAGCATATTTAGCACCTGTATAATTTGCTAATTCTTTTTCTAATTCATCTAATTCTGCACCGAATACAAATTGACTTCTTTCTATAATAGAAGATATTTTTTTATCAATAGCTTCTTTTCTTTTTTCGTATCCTCTATAAAGGTTCATATATTTCATAAAAAAATCCTTTAATATAAAATAAATATATATTATGTTTATATAAATTGTATTCAAATTAAAATTATTGTCAATAGATAATATATAAAAAATATTATTTATAGTAATGTAAATATTTTTAAAAAAACTTGAAATGTGTATTTTATTTTACTATACTATAGGTAACTTATTATAGTAACACGACTAGAGGGAATGTAGTTGTTTTTGGGTAGAGTATTGTTATGTATGCTAAGTATTGTTTAAATAAAGTTGATAAAAAAATGTCATCGATAAAAATACAAAGTGATAAGTCATTAATACCGAAAATTTCCAGTTATTTTTTAAATATGCTTCATTCTAATGGTGTAGAGCAGTGTGATGCCTTACAAATAGCCTTTGAAGAAGCATTAACTAATGCCATAGTTCATGGAAATAAAAATGATTTCAATAAAAATGTTTATATTACTTTTACTATAGATTGTGAAAAAGTTGAAATAATAATAGAAGATGAAGGCAGCGGTTTTGACTATTGTTTGGCAATGATAGGTTTAACTGAATCTCAGGATAATGTTTATAAAGACAGCGGCAGAGGAATATTTTTGATTTCTTTATATACAGATGATTTTTATTATGAAGATGACGGCAGAAAAATTGTTATGATAAAGTATAGAGATTAAAAAATTGCTTGAAAATTTTATATATATTTTGTGCATCAATAACAAATAATTACTATTAAATTTATTCAATTAAAAATATAGTGTATTAAGAACCTTTAGAAAACTTTCTAAAAGCCTGAACAGTTTGCACCGATCCGTACCAAAATAAAATTTTACCTAAAAAATAAACTAAAACTCCGAATATTTTTAAAAATAAATTCAATTTAGATGCAGCATAAGCTATTATAAGGCTGTAATCAGTAGGTATAAAATATTTTATTAATTCTGGAAATAGATTTTTATAATATAAACGTATTATATTAGCTTTAGTTAAATCAGGAATATAAAAAATAGTAAAACAGAAAGCCGTTATAACTATGGTCATAGCTAAAGCCTTAACCCAATTCTGACCATTATCGCTGTATAAAGAACTTAAACCTATAGAAAGTATATCTGCCCAATCTTTATAAGTTTTATCTTTCTTTTTTATCAATTCATCTTTATGTAGTTCTACTTCCTGAGCCTTATATTGTAAAGCATCAATAGCATTATTTGCAGCATAGGCTTGCTGTTTAAGAAATAAAGCACTTTCACGGTTGGCGAATTTATGTACTTTGAAATTAACTGGATTGATTAAACCTCCATTAATAACAGTGCCTTTAAAATCTGCTTCTTCTACTTCAATATTCCTTAATTCTATTATGTTATTTATATTAATATTTTTTAATAATAAAGTATTTATTTTTTCTGAGTTCAAATCTATATATATTTGATTTTTTTAAATTAATATTATCAAGTATAATTTTTGTAGATTTAGATACTTTTATACGATATAATTTAATATCTTTTTCTGTTTCTATATTTGAAAAATCTACTATATTTTCAAAAGTATTATTAAATAATTCAAAATCCATTAATGAATGGAATGTAGATTTTCTAAAATTAAATTTTTTATAGAAAATGTTATTTTTATAATATAATTTACCAACATGATAATTGCATTCGCAATTTAATTCACCATTAAATGTAGAGTCTATTAAACTAAACATAGTATAAAATGATACTATATTAAAAAATATATCATCATATGTATTAATTTTATAAAAAGATATTTTATAGTAAAATGTTATATTTAAAAAATTAACTCTTTTTTTAAATATAACATAATGTAAATGTAATTCATTATTTATTTTTATACTATTAAAACTTAGAGAATTATTAAAAATAATACGCTCAAAAATTAATTTATTATTAAAGTAAGTTCCAACGAATATTATTTCATTATTAAATATAAAATTCTTAATAAAAACATCAAATTTAAAAATCAAAATACCAAAATAAATTTTAAATTCAACAGTTGATTTATTAGTAATCTTTATTAAATCAAAATGAAAATTAATCAATATTGTTTTTTGATCATTTCCTATATTCAAAGTATAATTTTTTTCTTCTTCATCTGTGATAGTTATAATATTATTTTCATTTGGTATTTTACCGTTTCTAAGTGCTTGTTGATACAAATCCCATTTAAGCCAATCTATCAATTCTTCTTCTGTATTATATTCGGTAGGCTGTTCTTTAAATTCTTTTAAATCATTAACATTTAAATTAGTCATAAAAAAACTCTTAAAAAATTATATTTCAATTATAAATTAAATAATTAAATCAGCAACAGTATATAAGATGATTAAAAAATCTAAACAAGGGCTAACAGCCCGCATGTTAATATTTATTAGTTTATATTTTTTATGCTTTCTAAAAATATAAGACTATCTTTTAATGATGTAATTGTTTTTTGTTTCTTTTTTACAAAAAAGAAATGCCGTTTTTTGAGTTCTTTTTTTGGGCAAGCAAAAAAAGAACAATAACTATTTGATTTACTTTGATAAAGTGTTCTTATTTAAAAAACTGCTAATGCACTTTAAGCTATAAAATATTTTAAATTAGTTGGTATGCAAATGTTAAAACTTATAATTAATAAAGAAAACAATGCACGGGAGCCAGAGATATTGCATTTAAGTATTCCTTATCTTTTTGAAGTATAACATAGGTGTATCATAATTTA
>NZ_CALXRM010000061.1 GCF_944390845.1 uncultured Brachyspira sp. | reverse complement strand
GCAGAGAACTTTCATCTGTTTGAAAATTGACAAAAGATATTTGTTTAGGTATATACTGAAAATTTTTAAGTTTGTCAATTGATGCACTTTATATAGATATTATCTACTTTTTTGCCGCACAAAAAAAGTAGCAAAAAACGCAATTGCTAGAACTTTATATTTTAAGAATATGTATTAAATATTGTATAAATCCTAGTTTTAGGTCAAAAATGCAGTTGTTTTGGTTCTTTTATACCAATAAAAGAACTGGGGTATGGGGCAAAGCCCCAGATATAAAAACAAAAATATAAATTTATTTTTGACAAAATATAATTGTTTAGGTATATACTGAAAATTTTTAACTTTGTCAATGTTTTTGTTGTTCTTTTTACCGCCGCAAAAAGAACCAAAAAGTGCAAGTATAAACTTAGTACTAAATCATACTAAAATTGTTTTACATGTAATATAAATTATCAATTTAAGCTAAAATATAGCCCTTCGCGAAGCGTATCCGAACCTGTCGAGGATATAGGCTTCTTTGTGGCATACCTAAAGGTACTTCCTTCGGTCGCAAAAGAAGTGGGGGCTGCACTCTGTGTACTTCGTAAGGGCAAAGCCCTGCAGATATTTAAAATTTAAAAAAATTATTTTTGACAAAATATATTATCGCGACTTCGTCAAAGTTGCTGCCATACCTAAAGGTACTCCCTTCGGTCGCAGCACGCAGAGCGGTGGGCAAATCCCCATATATTAAAAAGAAAATATAATTTTATTTTTGACAAAATATCATTGTTTAGGTATATACTATATTTATAAAAATATTACTAAATACTATATTTTTTCAGCAACGCTTTTATTTATCCAGCCTTTGAAATTACCTTGTACATAATACCAATTAGTATATTCTTCAATTACTCTCAATTTTTGGCCTTCTGATATCTGAGAAACTATATCAGACTTTGTACTGCTTCCGCTATATAAATTGGCATTATTAATAGTTACAATATAATCATCATTTACATAATTGCTTACTATTACTAATGGTATAAAAAATACTATTGAAAGCATTACTAAAAATTTATTAATTCTTTTATTTTTAATGAATAGTAAGATAAGCATTGTAAAAAATATCAAAAATAATATTAAAAGTGAATACATAGTTATAATTAGTGCAGAATCATAATCACTGTTTCCATTGATAGAACTTATTATATATTTTATTTCTTTATCAAAAGGCGAAATATTAAGTGCCTTCTCATAATAAAGAACGGCATATCCGTTACTTCCTATAGAGGCATAAGAAGAAGCTAAATTATAATATAAATCTTTTGAAACGAAATTTGATGAAATAATATCTTTATACAAATTATTAGCTTCTAAATATTTTCCTTCATTATAAAAAGTATTAGCACTTTCAAATAATTTATTTATTTGATCTAAATCATTAACTAAATTTGTTTCGCCAAATAAAATATATGATTGAAATAATAAAATCATAAATAACAATTTTTTCATATTACTTACAGTCCATATTCTTTACTTTTTTATTTTTAAGTCTTTTATATATTTTATTAATTCCATAGATTTAGTATGATAATCTTCATTAGATGATTTACCAGAATATAATTCAAATTTACATTTATTAAGTATATTATTAATTTCTTCTGCTTTTTCATTATCAATATAATCATTCAATTTTTGAGTGCTGTCAATATTAAATTTATTTTTCAAAGCATTCAATAAATTATTTTCTATAAGTCTGCAATATTCTTGTCTATTATTTTCATTATAATATTTTATAATATCATCTAAATCAGAACGTTTATCTTTTTTAGAATTATTAAATAATAATTTTAATTTTGATAATTTATTTGAATTATATATCACTATAGATAAAAATATTAATGCTATTATGTAGATATACACAATATTCATATTCAATAACATAAAATTTTTATCTTCTTTTTTTATAGAACTATTTTTTATAGGTATAACATTCAATTCTTCTCCGTCATTATTCACAAATGAAGCATTATTTTGCCATAATGCTGATTGTTTAATACCAGATACTATTAAATTAATATTGCTTGAATAAACATTAGTATAGCTTTTATTATCAGGAGAGAAATAACAGAAATTAATATTTGATACTGTAGATGATCCTTCTTTCTTAGCAACTAATACATACTCTTTTACTTTTCTTCCTAGCATCTTTGTACCGTCAAACCAATTTGTTTCATAAGTTTTAGGCTGATATACTGAGAAATAATTAGTGATATTATCATTAATTTTAGGCATTGTTATTATAGAAGTATTTCCTTCTCCGGTAACTTCTATTGTTATCAATAATTCTTCACCCACAACAACATTAGTTTTATTTACCTTAGCACTGAAATTAAAATTTCCTACAGCACCAGAAAAATTTTCAAATCCTTTTTTATCAGGCAAAGGCAATACATTAATAGTAAATTTTTGCTCACCCTCTTGAATTCTATCATAAAACATAAGCTCTTTTTCAAGAACAAAAGGCGTTGTAAATATATCTTTACTGCCGGGTTTTACAGGATATAAAACTTCTTTCTTTAATGGTATAACATTTACTCTTTTTCTATCTATTATTTCAGTAAATGAATTGTATTCTGAAGATTCTGAATAAGAAATAAAATCGGTTCTATCAGGTATTTTTGAAAAACCTAAAACATTTACTGGTATATGAGAATAAACTTTCTGTTCTATGTATATAGGTTCATACAAATATACTTCTTTTTTACTTATTTTATTATCGATAAATATATCTATATTATAATTCATAAAGTCATCAAAGCCATTACCGCTTGGGACATATTTATCATCTGCATTCCTTACAGGAGCATCAACAACCTCAATTTTTACAGGATTGGCAACATAAGTATTGTTATTTACTTTTACTCTTATATCATCTATATTGTAAACACCTTCTTTATTTGCCACATAAGTATAATTATATGTTTTTATTGTTCTATATGTACCGGAAGAATACATCATATTAACACTTTGAGATGTACCTCTAAGCACAAATCCGTCTACATCTGGAACTGTAACACGTCCAGAATTATTGTTAATAGTAACAGATAATGTAAACACTTCACCTATGCCTATCTTTTCATCTGAAAATTTAGCTGTTATCGTAGTTTGTGCCAAAAGTGATGAATAAGTAATAAAGAATACTGTTAATATAGCTTTAATAAAAACATTACCAATCTTTATCAATTCTTCCTCCGCCGTAATATTGATCCCCATTATCTTTATCTTTTCTATACTGTCTTAAAGATTCTAATAATCTGTCAATATCCGATTTACTGTCCTGATTGTCTTCATTTTGATTGCTGTTGTTATCTTGATCATCATTATTGTTGGAATTATTATCCTGATTATTATTATCGTTATTATTCTGATTATCCTCACCATTACTGCTGTTCTGATTGTTTTGATTATCCTGATTATCTTGATTGTTCTGATCATTATTTTGATTATTTTGGCTATTTTGGTCGCCCTGATTATTGTCTTGATTATTATTATTTTCATCATTTTGACCAGAATTTCCATTATTATTATCGCTTTGACCGCTTTGATTTTCTTTATTATCCTGCTGTGTACTAGGACCTGTATTATTTTGATTCTTTTGTTCTTCAAGCTTTTTATAGGCATATTCTAAAGCTCTTTTAGCATTATTATCATTTGGAGCATTAACTAAAGATTCTACCAATTCATTTATAGCACCCTGATAATCTTCTCCTTCTATTCTTGTTAATCCTGCATTATAATGAATGGCACTTTTTATTTCTTTGCTTGTTTTTTCTGTAGAATTTTTCTTAGCCATATCAAATAATTGAATAGCACTATTAAGATCTCCAATAGATGACATTGTAGTACCCATATTATAAAATATCTCTGGAGAATTAGGAACTTTACTTAATGCCTTTTCATACAAAGTTATAGCACCGTCATAATCGCCTTTTTTCATTAATCTATTTGCTTTATCTACATCTAACTTTGCAGTTAATTCATTCAATGAAAATGCATATACATTAGTAATTGATACAAATATTAATAATAAAATTATCAGTAATTGATATTTCTTCATGTTAAATTCCTATTTTTAATATGATTCTGCTTTCTTTATTGTTATTTTTAATTCTTATTTGTGTTAATATATTAAGTATGCTTGATATTAAAATCAATCCTACAGAAATAGCAAGAAATATTTGAAATCTCTCTTTATAACTTCTAGTATTATTTATAGAAGCTACACTGTCCATATTATTTTTCATATCATTAAATATATTATCCAATGAAACATTTTCTGCTATATAGCTTTTTCCAGATGTAGAATCAGCTATTAACTTTAATGTATTATCATCTCTTTTTGAAATTATAGTTTTTTCTCTTACACCCAAATCTGTACTTATAGATGCCCCTGCTGTTGTTCCTACACCTATAGTATATACACTTATATTCATTTCTTTTAACTGTTTTAAAACTTCATCAAAATATCCGCCATGATCTTCACCGTCTGTTATTAGAACTATTGCTTTTTTACTTACTGTATCTACATTAAAGGTATTTTTTGCGGTAAGCAAGGCATCAGCTATTCTAGTTCCTTGTAATGTAACAGATTTTGTAGTCAAATTATTCAATATATATGAAAAAGTTTCCATGTCCTGCGTAAAAGGCGAAGCTATGAAACTTGTTCCAGCAAATCCAACTAAAGCAACAGATAAATTATCAGTACTTTTAACGAATTTCTCTATTTCCATTTTAGCTCTTTCAAGTCTTGAAGGCCATACATCGTAGGCGTCCATAGACCTAGATAAGTCTAATGCTATAGTTACCATGTAATTATCTGTTTTTATTTTCTGCTCTATTATTCCCCATTTAGGCTGCATCAATGCAAATATCAAGCATGCTACAGCAAGAATCATAAATATAATAGAAAATATCCTTAAATTTGATATTCTTTTATAATTTTTATCATTTTGAAAATTAGAATTTTTTGTAAATACTGATAATACTTTATGTACTTTCTTTCTTGAAAAGATAAACAATATTATAAGTACAGGAATCAGTATATAAAAAATTATAAATTTAAAATCTCCAAAAAACATTATTTTCCTTTTATAAAATAAATTTACTATATTATACCTATATTTGGTATAATAATCAATATCACTATTTTTTTATAAATAACCGTTATAACAATATATATGTAAATTAGGGGTGGGTGGGCGGGCAGAATAGATAAAAAATATGATAAAAATTAACATTGTTGCTATAGCAATAGATTTTTATGATTTATTATTTTATTATTCAATCAGTAAAATGTATATTAAGGAGCGGTAATGAAAAGAAGAATCATAAAGATAGATGAAGAAAAATGTACAGGCTGCGGTATATGTATACCAGATTGTCCTGAAGGTGCATTACAAATAATAGATGGAAAAGCAAGATTAATCAGTGATTTATTTTGCGACGGACTTGGGGCTTGTATAAAGGCATGTCCTGAAAATGCTATGGAAATAGAGGAAAGAGAAGCTGAAGAATATAATGAAAGTAAAGTTATGGTAAATATAGTAAAAGGCGGATCTAATGTAATAAAAGCACATCTTAAACATTTAAAAGAGCATGGAGAAGATAAACTCTTTAATGAAGCTATTAACTATTTAAAAGAGAATAATATTGAAATACCAAGCTTAGAAGAAAATAAATTTTGCGGATGTCCTGGAAGCATGCAAAGAGATTTAAGAAATAAACAGCATAATGAAAATAATAATGCTAATATTCAAATGAATTCAGAACTTAGGAACTGGCCTATACAATTAAAATTGATTAATCCTAATGCCAATTATTTTGATAATGCTGATTTACTTGTAGCAGCTGATTGTGTACCATTTTCATATCCTAATTTCCATTCAAGATTTTTGAAAGATAAAACACTTATAATGTTTTGCCCTAAATTAGATATGGATATTGACAGCTATATAGAAAAATTAGCAAATATATTTACTAATAAAAAAATAAATTTTATATCTATAGTAAGAATGGAAGTACCTTGCTGCGGCGGTGTAGAAATGGTTGTAAGAAAGGCATTAGAAATAGCTCAAAAAAATATCATAATTAAAGAATATACTATTTCAATAGACGGTAACATCATTTAATTATTTTTTTCTGTTTTTTATAATTCTTATACATGGGATTTTTCCCATGTATAAGAGAATATCAAAGAATATATAAAATTATATAATAAAAAATTCAATTTTGTTGCCATGGCAACAGATTTTTATTCTATCTTGTTAGATAATACAAACAAAAATAAAATAATTTCAAGGAAAATTAATGGAAAAATTTATTAATAACATAGATTATAAAAAAGTTATTAAATTGAATGACTTATCAGAAATAAAAAATAATTCTATATCAGCATTATCATTGGTTGATAGAAAAAGCTTAGTAATGAAAATAATATCTGTAGATAAAGATATGGAAATACCAACTCATGAAAGCACAGGCGATGTTTTAGTTAATGTTATAGAAGGAAAAGCAGAAATAACTATAGAAAATGATAAATTTACTGTTTTAAATGGAGAATCCATATTCATACCGGCAAATGCAAAACATTCCTTAAAAGCAATAGAAGCATTTAAAGTGCTAGTTATACAAGTAAAATCAGAATAACCCTATAGATAAATTTATAACTTTGGCATAGGAAATTTATAATTTCTTATGCCATTCTTTTATTCAGTAAAAAATATTTATTAAATATAGTTTAAATTTAATAAAAATAATATATTATTAGAGTCATATTATTTTACATAGGAAATAAGATTATGGGAAAAGTTAAAAGCGTTTTTACAATGGCAACCTTATATTTAATTAGAAATTTACTTAATTTCTCATCAAGACTGCTTCCTGTCTTTATCATAATTATAGCATTACTAAAATTATCAAAAGTTTTAATTACATTAAGCTGGTATGCAGTAATAGCTATTTTGTTATTGGAAGTAATACTTGTAATAGGTTCCTTATCATTTGATTCGTTATTTTTCAAAAACAAACAAAATAATAAAAATAATAATGATGAAAACTCTAATAATAATGAAGAATCAAATAAAAGTTCTGAAGCTGCAGTAAAAAGTAATGCATTTTCTGTATTAAATATAGCAGTAGCATTCTTTGCTTTTTTAGGAATAATATTTGTAATATTAAAATTATTTAAAGCAGTTACTTGGAGTTGGGTATGGGTATTATCTCCTTTATGGTTATCAACAGCATTGGTAATATTTATACTTTTAATATGTTTGATAATATTTATAGTATCTGCATTAAATAAAAACAAAAAAATAGAAAGTAAAGATAATACAGAAAATACTACTGTTGATAATACTTCTATTGAAAATAACAACACTTCTAGTGAAAACACTAATGAAAGTACAAATAACACAGAAACTTATAATGAAGCAAACAATCTAAATCAAAATAACACAGACAACAATAATAATTAATTTTTAAGGGAATATACAGTTTATGGAAAACATTTTATTGAATATCGTATTTACAGCGGCAGGAATACTTCTTTTATATCTCGGCGGTACATATATTGTAGACGGCAGTGTAATGGTAGCGAATAAATTAAAAATACCTCCTATAGTTATAGGACTTACTGTAGTAGCTATGGGTACATCAATGCCGGAACTTTTCGTAAGTTTATTCGGTGCATTAAGAGGCGAAAGTGCAATTGCAGTTGGTAATGTTATAGGAAGTAATATATTTAATATAGTATTTGTACTTGGTGTTTCAGCTTTATTTATGAATATGGCTGCAGGTAAAAAATCATATTATGTTTCTATGGTGTCTATGTTTATAATGTATGCGGCTTTATGTATAATGCTTTTTAACATGGAAACAAAGACATTAAGCGGTGATAAAATATCAATAATTGAAGGTATAATACTTATAATCTTATTATGCATATACGTTTACTATTTATATAGTGTAATATCAAAAGATAAAGATGAAATGGCTTCATTTGAAAAGGAAGTTTCATCATCAACAAAAACAACTTCTATAGCAAGAGCAATATTTAAAATAATAGTTGCTATAATTGCATTAGCATTTGGTTCTGATATATTTATAAAAGGTGTTACAGGAATATTTAGAAATTTCTTAAGCGAACATATAATAGGATTCATAGTTGTGGCAGTTGGAACAAGCATTCCAGAACTTGTTACAAGTGTTATAGCAGCAATAAAAAAAGAGGCAGATATATCTATTGGAAATATAGTAGGAAGTAATATATTTAATGTAGGCGGTGTTCTTGGTATATCTTCTGTAGCTTCATTGAAATACGGCGGTATCATGCTTAGTAAAACTCAAGATTATTTAATGGATTTTTCTATTATGGTATTTGCTGGAGTTTTATTATTGTTATTTACTATGAAAGGAAAAACTTTAGGAAAAGTAAAAGGAATAATATTCTTAGTTATATATTTAATTTATGTAGCATATTTGTTAAAAACTACTTCTGTATAATAAAATAATTATTTTCAATTAAAACAATTATTAAAATTTATTGTATAGTTTACATTTATATTTAATAATTGTTTTATTATGAAAACATTTTTAGGAAACATTATGAAAAAATTATTAATATTGCTTTCTTTTATTTTTGTAATATCCTGCGGCAAAAAAATAGATTGGGAAAATGATTTTGATGCTGCAATAGAGAAATCAAAATTAGAAAATAAGCCTATAATGATGGATGTTTATACTGATTGGTGCGGTGCTTGTAAAGAAATGGATAAAAAAGCATTTATTAATAAAGACATTGTAAATTATAGTACTAATTTTATAACTTTGAAATACAATCCTGAAAAATCAAGTAATGGTGATGATATACTTAAAAAATATAATATATTAGGTTTTCCTACAATACTTTTTTTAAACAGTGATGGATTTGTTATAAGAAAAATACTAGGATATATTGAAAGTGATGAGCTTATAGAAGAAATGGAAGGCATTAAAGAAAAAGAAGAAAGAATAAAAAATGCCTTTAAAGATGATACAGCTACAATAGATAAATTAGATGTATACATAGATTCAGGATATTCTAAAGAAGCCTCAGAAATGTATGCTATCTTAAGTAAAGAAAATAAAATACCTAAAGATTCTATCGCTAAATATATGTCAAAAATAGCAATTATGTTATTAGATGATAATGATTATACAAATGGCATGAGATATTTAAATGAAATAATTGATAAATATGGCGATCATAAAGAGGCTTATATTGCTCATTATTATAAAGCTCTTGATATGATAATAAATGATGGAAAAACTAATGATGGAATAAAATATATAGAAAGTTTAACTAATAAAGTTCCTGATGATATTAAAGAACAATATTTAAGTTTAATAGATTATTTTGATTTAAATTAATAATATAATTTTCAATAATGGAGGAAAATATGAATAAGAATATATTAATAAGTTTGCTGATATTAGTATTTGCTGCTTCCTGCAATAATGTAGAAAGTGCTGAAATCAAATGGGAAAAAGATTTAGCAACTGCAATGAAAAAAGCTAAAGACAAAAATCTTCCTATAATGATTGATGTTTATACTGATTGGTGTACTTGGTGTAAGGAATTAGATAAGAACACATATTCACATAAAGAAGTTATAGACATGGCAAAAAAAATGGTTGCTGTAAAATTAAATCCTGAAACTTCAGAAGAAGGGGCAGAAGTAGCACAAAAATACGGAGTTCAAGGATTTCCTACTATATTGTTTATTAATGCTGACGGCTTAATATTAGAGAATATATGCGGATATGTTGAAGGTGAAAAATTTGTTCCTTATATGAAAAATGCAATAGATAAACTTGATAAAATTAATACCATATTGGCTAGCAAAGAGCCTAGTTTGGAAAAATTAGATTTATATTTAGAATCCGGCAATGAGGAAGAATCTAAAAAAATATATGATGCTTTAATGGCTAAAAAGGCTATATCAAAAGAAGCAATGCCAAAATATTTATTAGGTTTCGGTCTTATAAGAGCACAGCGCAGAGATTATGAAAAGGCAAATGAATATTTTGACAATATAATTAAAAATTATCCTAAATCTGAAGAAGTTTATGTAGCACATTATTACAAAGTGGTTATTATGGCTTTAGCAGGTGAAAAAGATGAACCAAAAAAATATTTAGAAAAATTATTAGATGATCCTAAAGTTCCGGAAAATATGAAAGTACAATATGAGAGTTTACTATCATATATAAATGAAAAAAATTAATATTTATTGATTTATATAACTTTTATAAAGAGATGTTTTTTTATAAGCATCTCTTTTTTATATATACTGAAAATTTTTAACTTTGTCAATTTTTATGTTGTTCTTTTGGAAAAAACTGCTAAGACTTCATCAAAGCCCTATATCCTTATAAACTCAGATACGCTTCGAGAAAGTGCAAGTATAAAATTAGTACTAAATCATACTTAATATATAATTAAAAATATATTAATATTTAAATTTTTTATAAAAAAAATTTACTTTAAGTTTATGAAAACTATATCTTTAGTACTTGTTTATTTTGTTATGTAAACCTATAATTAAAAATATTAAGCATCAATTAACATAACAATGCATATTTATAATAGTCATAACCGATAATAATTAGTAAGAGGGTATCAACTATGAGAAACTTAAGATATAAATATTTATTTGTTATTTTATCGGTAGTATTTATTACTACTTTAGAAAATTTATATTGTCAAAATACTATAAACTCTTATGCCATAAGAGTTAGAGAAAATGACTTTATAATTTCTCAATTAATGAACGGCTATCAAATATATATAAAGAAGAAACCTACAGTATCAGGATTTAGACTTCTTGCTAAACTTCCAAATGGAAATGTTTCTTATCTTTATATAGATGAAAGCGGTAATAGAAATTCTATAATATCTATAAATAATATAGATTTCCATAATTCGCTTGGTGAAGTAGTGCAGACTTTTATTCCTGAAACAGTTTATTTGGATAATATGAATAATAATGCCTCATTCACTTTGCTAGATAATTCAGTTCTAATATTAGAGGCTTATGATTCTAATAATACTAAATTATTAGATAGTGAAATTACTTTAAAAATAAATAATAATCAAACTTCAATTCCTACTATATCTTTAAGAAATGTAGAGAAGGAAGGTGATTTATATGCCTTTTATTTGTATTATTCAGGCGGAGATAATGGAAAATATGCATTTTATGTAAGGGAAGGCAAAACTAACACTGCATACAAATTAATAAATACTTCTTTTGGTTCTAGTCAAAATTATGACGGCAGCGGAATAGTATTAGAAGATACTTTTAATAGAGAGTTGGGTAAAAAACTTTATATAAAAGCATATTTTAAACAGCTTCCTGAAGACAGGTATTTATCATTTAACGTATTTAATACTAAAGGAGAAAGTTTTACTTATCCTATAGATTATGTTATAGAAACAACTAACATAAAAAAAGAGATTACACCTCCACAAATGCCTAGCGGAGGAAATGAAGGTGCTGTTCCTACTAGACCAGTGGATAAAGTAATAGAACCTTCTACTAATACTCTTATTGTTAGTGAAAATAATACTTCCAACAATGATAATGATACTGTAGTTTTAACTTCTCCTGCTGAACCGGAAAGTAATGAAGTTGTTGCTATTGCTGACAATCTATTAGATAATGATAAAAATGAACAAGAAGAAAAAGGATTTTTTAATGGAGAAGCAATAGATGCATTGAATGATGCTAGTAAGGCTTTTAAAACTCCTAATAATTATGTTCAGAGTAAAGATGAGCTTACAGACAGATTTAAAGATATTATTGACAGATATAAAAATAGTGCTGCTATAGATTTAGTTATAGTATTAGATACCACAGAAAGTATGCATCCATATTTGAAAACTATCAAAAGAGATATCAGAGGTGTAGCTAGAACTTTATTTGATGAGCATAAAGAATCAAGAATAGGTTTTTTATTATACAGAGATGTTAAAGATAAGTATTTAACTAAAAGAATAGATTTTACAGATAATATTAATGTTATAAACAGAGAAGTTAACTATTTCTATGCAGCCGGCGGCGGAGATAAAGCAGAACCTATGTATGAAGCTATACAGGAAGCGTTAGAGAGATTTCATTATATAAATGAAAAAAAATTAGTTATAGTTGTAACAGATGCCCCAGCAAAAATAATAGGAAGAGCCGACCTAGAATTAAATGCTGCAACTGCTAAGGCAAGAGATATAACAGTTGAATTGATATTAACTTCTGAATTAGAAGAAGAAAACGAAAATGATTTATCAGATGATTATTTATACTATTTTACTTTTTGACTGATAATAATAATCGATGATATAGAAAAGCCCTGCTTTATTTAAGCGGGGCTTTTTTATATTTAAATTTCTATAATTTTAAAATTTTCTTTTTAATGTTATAGCTTTATGAGGACATAATTCCTGACAGCAGTAACATGATATACAATTTTTATAATAATATTCAGGAGGATAATTTTTTCCTTTTTTATCAAAATTAAGTGCCAATGGTGTTACAGGACATACTTTTACACATACTCCGCATTTTACACATTTACTTTTATCTATAACAGGTTTAGGTATAATGGTAGCGAATAATCTTTTTATTATTGGGAATTTGCTTAATTTCATTAAACTCCTTCCTATTCCTACACCTTTATGAGGCTTTTTAAAGTCTGTTACTTTTACGCTTTCTATTCCATCGCCTAATACTTCTATATCATCTTTATTTGAAAATCCATGTTTAAATCCCATTTTTAAAGTAGGTATGGTATTATAGTCAAATGATATTATTTGAGAAGCAACATAATCTAAAGCAACAGCATCATTTGATACTATTATAGCATTTATTTTTCTTGGACTTCCATTTCTTGGGCCGTTTCCTTCCATAGCTAAAATAGCATCCATTATATAAAGTTTAGGATTTACTAATTTATTCAAATCAAGAAGCATAGTTGAAAAATCTTCAAAATCTGGAAGTTTTAAATGGTATTCAGCCTTTCTAAAACCTGGTATGCATCCAAATTGATTTTTCACAGCTCCAGTCATAGTTGTAAGAGCATGCGATTTTAATTTCGGCAAACTTATTATAACATCAGCTTCCTGTATTGGTTTTGCTATTGTAAAACTCTTTTCTTGTATACCGTCTTCATAAGAAACGCCAACTGGTTCTTCAAAATCTGCATACGAAACATTAAGTCTGTTTGCTACTTCATCTATTCCAGCTTTTAAAGCTACATTATTTCCTTTTCCTACCCCAGGCGAATCCCCGTAAGAAACTTTTGTATTTTTTTCTTGAAGTATAGAAACCACTGCTTCAAATATTACTGGGTGAGTTGTTACAGATCTGTCTGCACTTTCTGCAGCAAGTAAATTGGGTTTTAATAACACTTTATTATTTTCTTTAACAAAAGAATCTATTCCGCCAAGTAAATCTATAGCCTTATTTATAGAATTTTTTACTTCTTCCAAATTATAATTTTCACATTTTATTACAACTACTTTGCTCATAGTATTAACCTTTATAAAAAAACTGTTTATTAAATTATATAAGAATTAATTCAATTGTAAATAGTTTAAATTATGAATTATCATTTTTATAGTGTTTATATCTGTTTTCTTTATAACGTATCGATATATCTTTATTGAATATTGATGCTCTTATATAATTATATTTATATTTGATTTTACTATAGTATTCTTTTATTGTGTTTGATTCTATTAAAACTATAAATTCTTTAGAAAAATATTTATTATAATCTTCTTTGTTTATATATTTAACTGCCTTGTTTAAAGTATTTTTTAATATATTAAAAATTGTTCTTTCATCATCAACAGTAAAATTCTTTGTTCTGAAAGCTAAAAATGCTTCACCCTCTATATATTTGGCAAAAGATAATGATTTAGTTTCCCAAAAATTATATTTAGTATAAAAATCTTCTAATAATTCAAACCATTTAGGTATGGCATTTAATAGTATTTTAGGTTCTTTTACCGCTCTTTGAGAATCTTGACCAGGTCTTTTTACATAATGATAATTTGTAGTATATTCAAAACTTACATTTTTTGTATACATTAAAAGTTCATGAGAAAATATTCCGTCTTCACCAGGCTGTACATTAAGAGGATATCTTAAATATTTGTAAGTATCTAATATAGATTTTCTTATAAACATTGAACATGTAGGAAGTGCTGAATGGTAATCTTTATTTACTCTTTTATCTAAATTCCAAAATGTACTTAACACAACCAAATCACTATCATTTTTTTTGGCATTATTGTAAAACACTTCTATAAAGTCATTATCTATATAATCATCACTATCAATACAAAATAAATATTCACCGCTTGATTTTTCTATACCATCATTTCTGGCAGCAGATACTCCGGCATTTTTTTTATCTATTATTATTATTCTATTATCTTTTATTGAATATTCTTTTAATATCTCTAATGAATCATCTGTAGATCCGTCATTAATGCATATTATCTCTAAATCTTTATATGTTTGATTAATCACACTATCTAAACAGGCTCTTAAATATTTTGAAACATTATAAACAGGTATTATTATACTAACCATATTGTTTTCCTATTTTTAATTTAATTAAATAACAACTTTATTTATTCTAATTTTATTATATTATAATTAATTCTTTTTTAAAGTGGAGTATATACCTAAACAACTATATTTTGTCAATTTTGAATTATTTATGAATGTAAATTAGATTTTTTATAAAATAAAATATTATTCCATATTGGTTAAATATGTAAGATAGATTATTAATTTTGTACAATAATAAGTAATCAGCCGCACACTTTACAGTGCTTCCTTCGGTCACGTATAAAGGACATTCGGTAAGAATAAACGATACCGTGCGGGTTGCCCCTACGGCTAGTAGTTGACAAAGTTAAAAATTTTCAGTATATATTGATATGTATATTTTGAAATCCAAATTAAATAATTAAATCCGGATTTCAAAATTTTAACAAAAATAATTAAATGTAATTATTTTATTATTATTTTTTTATTGTAATAAATTATTTTACATAAAAGAATCGCTTAAAAAAAGCTGAACCCAATATTTACTTCCATTATATTCGTACACTCCAACACCAATAGTAGTATAATAATTATGTAAAATATTATCTTTATGACCTTGAGAGTTCATCCAAGCATTCATAGCTGAAGAAGCACTTTCTCTCATAGCAACTATATTCTCTCCTCTAATATAAGCCCCAGAATTAAATCCGTATTCATCAAGCACAGTATCCCATTCTCTTCCGTCTGGTCTTACATGATCATATTTTTCTACTATCTCTTTAGCTCTTTTGTTTGCAGCTTCGCATAATTTTGCATCTAATTTATATGCTTGAAGGCCTGCTTTTGACCTTTCTTCATTTACTAAATTAAATACTGCTTCAGCATCACTGTTAACTGCAGGATTATTATTAGAGCTGCCACCAGAACCGGGTTTAGTCGTATTGTTATTACAGGATATTATCACCAGTAATAAAAACATTAAAGTATACTTTTTCATTTTTCCGCCTTTGTTTTATTTGTTTAATGTTTTATATAACCAATTTTTATACAATATGTCGTATTAAAAAATTATTTTTACTGCTGTACTTGAATTTTTACGAATATATGGTATATTAAATTTTTATGAAACATATTATTTATTTTTTACATCATATTTAATAAAGAGATTTTCAAAGAATACTATTTTCTGCATAAGAGATGAGGTATTCTTTTTTTGTATCTAAATTAAATTAAAGGTTTATATAAAATGTTTTTAGAAGATTGTATTATAATAGATAACATACAAATATCAGATGATAAGTACCTTCTTAGAGTAAAATCGAAAGAAAGCTATAAATACTCTAAAGCAGGACAATTTTTTATGCTTAAAAGCAGTACTTTTTTAAGACGTCCTATAAGTCTGCATTATATCGATAATGATGTACTAGAGTTTTATTATCAAGTTAAAGGAGAGGGCACTCAATATTTATCAAAATTAAAAAAAGATGATACTATAAATATTCAAGGTCCTTTAGGCAATGGTTTTGATACATCTATTCAAAATAAAAAAGTATTAATTGTAGCTGGCGGAATGGGAATAGCTCCTATTAAACTTCTTATAGAAAAATTAATTGCTAATAACTCAATAACATTAATAATGGGCGGAGCAAATGAAAGTGCTATAAAAATAATGCAAAGATTCAATACTGATAATATAGAACTATATATAACTACAGATGACGGATCTGTTGGAGATAAATGCAATACTGTTGATAAAACAAAAGAAATATTAAAAGAAAGAAGTTTTGATATTATATATACTTGCGGCCCTACAATAATGATGAAAGGATTAATAAAAGTTGCCAGAGAAAATAATATACAATGCTATGCCTCATTAGAAGAAAGAATGGCTTGCGGAGTTAATGCTTGTTTAGGATGTAATATAGAAATAAAAGATGAAAACTCAGAAAATGGCCATATATTAAAAAAAGTATGTCATGACGGCCCTGTATTTGATTCTAAACTATTAAATATATAATTTGTTACGGATAATTTATTATGGATAAATTAAATATAAACTTTTTAAATAAACAATTAAAAAATAATGTAATAACTTCTTCAGGCTGTTTTGGTTTCGGTGAAGAATATAGTAATTATTTCGATGTTAATAAACTTGGTGCTGTAAATTTAAAAGGAATTACTTTAAACAAAAAAGAAGGTAATAAAGGCACACGTATAGCAGAAACACCTTCCGGAATGATAAACTGTATAGGACTTGAAAACCCCGGTATAGAGTACTTCAAAGAAAATATAGTAAAAAATATAAAATACACTACACCTATAATTTTGAATATAAACGGGGCTACAATAGATGAATATGTAAAGGTAGCTGAAATTGCAAATGAGATAGAAAGAGTTGATTTTATAGAGCTTAATATATCATGTCCTAATGTAAAAAATGGAGGCATGGCTTTTGGGGCAAGCTGCGAAAGTGCTGAATCTACCACAAAGGCTGTAAAAAAAGTATTAACTAAAAAGCCGTTAATAGTAAAACTTTCTCCTAATGTTACAGACATATCAAGCATAGCAAAGGCTGTTGAAAATGCTGGAGCTGACAGTGTATCATTAGTTAATACATTTTTGGCTATGAAAATAGATACAAAAACTAGAAAACCTCTTTTAGGAAACACATTCGGAGGTTTATCAGGTGCTTGTATAAGACCTATTGCTGTCAGAATGGTTTATCAAGTGTATAAAGCTGTAAAAATTCCAATAGTTGGTATGGGCGGAATAAGCAATTATAATGATGCTTTAGAATTTATAATGGCTGGGGCTACTTTGGTTTCTATAGGTGCCGGAATATTTTCTAATCCTATACTTCCTATTGAAGTTATAGATGGTATTAATAATTACCTTAAAGAAAATAATATACAAAACATAAAAGATTTAATAGGGGCAGCTCATTTATAATATATTTAGTAATTTAATTAATTTTTATATATACAAATAATAATTAAGGATAAATCTTATGATAAAATTAACTGATAATCCAAAAGAAAGATTAATTATAGCATTGGACTTTAATTCTATGGGAGAAGCTACAAAACTTATAGATGAACTTGGCGATGAAGCTGTATTCTATAAAGTAGGACTTGAACTTTTCCTATATACTAAAGGTGAAATAATAGAGTATTTGGCAAGTAAAAATAAAAAAGTATTTCTTGATTTAAAATTTCATGATATACCTAATACTACTGCTATGGCTTCACTTTTTGCCGCTAAACAGAATATCTTTATGTTTAATGTGCATACAAGCGGCGGTAAAAAAATGATGGAAAAAACAGTTGAAGAAATAAAAAAACTAAATAAAGACAATCTTATAATAGGTGTAACAATACTTACAAGTTTATCAGAGAATGATGTTAAAAATATGTTCAGTTCAAATTTAGCACTTACAGATTTAGCTGTTAACTGGGCAAAATTAGGAAAAGAGTCTGGACTTGACGGAGTAGTATGCTCACCTAGAGAAGCCGCTTTAATAAAAAAAGAATGCGGAGAGAATTTTAGAACTGTTTGTCCTGGTGTAAGACCTAAATGGGCAAGTGTAGATGATCAGGAAAGGATAATGACTCCTAAAGAAGCTATAGAAAATGGCTGTGATTATTTGGTTGTCGGAAGACCTATTACAAGAAGCGAAGACAGAGTAAAAGCATGTAAAATGGTTGTTGAAGAAATTGCTGAAGGAATAGCTAACAACAAAAAGTTAAAAGCAAAATTAATAGCTGGTGCTTTATTAGATACTAAAGCTGTAAAATTAAATGTTAAAGAACCATTTACTTTTGTATCTGGTATAAAAAGTCCTATATATTGTGATAATAGATATGTTATAGGTTTCCCTGAAGCAAGACAAGTTATAGTAGATGCTTTCGTAAGTATTCTTAAAGATAAAGATTTTGATGTAATAGCTGGTACTGCTACTGCTGGAATACCTTGGGCATCTTTCATCGCTTATGAACTTAATAAACCTCTTTGTTATATAAGAGCTGAAAAGAAAGAACATGGCAGAGGTAAACAAATAGAAGGTGCTGAATGTGAAGGTAAAAAGTTGATATTAATAGAAGATTTAATATCTACTGGAGGAAGTTCTATAAAAGCATTTGAAGCAGCTAAAAGTGAAGGAGCTATAGGACTTGAAATTATAGCTATATTCTCTTATGAATTTGAGAAAGCTTATAAAAACTTTGAAGAAGCTGGAATAAAATTCTCATCATTATCAAATTTCTCATCTCTTATGGAAATAGCTAAAGATGAAAATTATATAACTGAAGATGAACTAAAAAAAGCATTAGAATGGAATAAAAACCCTGATGAATGGGGAAAATAATTAATAAATAAAAATTCAATAATTTAAAAAATTGGGATTGTGTGAACAGTCCCAATTTTTTTGTATATAGTGAAAATTTTTAACTTTGTCAATGTTTTTGTTGTTCTTTTTCCCGCCGCACACCTACCTAAAGGTACTCCCTTCGGTCGCAGGCGGACTTCGTCAAAGAACCTTATATCCTCGATAAACTCGGATACGCTTCGCAAAAGTGCAATTATGAAATTAGTACTAAATCATACTAATTTTGTTTTATATGTAATATAAACTATTAATTTAAGTTAAAATATAGCCTTTCGCCAAAGGCGGGCTGTGCCTGCTTCTTTGAGGCACGCCAAAGGTACTTCCTACGGTCGCAAAAGAAGTGAGGTTCTGCACTCTGTGTACTTCGTAAGGGCAAAGGCCCAGATATAAAACATGCTATTAAATAAATTTTATAATATTCTTATAATAAAGATTCTCTGCTATAGTCTGTTATATCCGTTCCTATTTTTTGAGCCAATTCTTTTACTGTGATTTTTTTATCATATATAGCATTAAGTTCAGCGTCTGTTGCTCCTAAAAGCTCAACAAAAATTACTTTTCCATTTGGAGTATTTATTTCACCTGCTTCATCTGGTATGGTTATAAATCCTGTTATTTTAGATTTCTGCTCGGCATCTATTCCTTCTTTTTGTTTAGTCCATATATATTCATAAGGATTGAAAACTGCCCCGCTTTCAAATACATATTTTGCTAATTGCTGTAAAAATCCTACAACAGTTTTTATTTCATTATCAGAGCTATCATCATCTTTAGTATTATTAATCTGTTTTTCATTCATTTTTAATTTGAAAGTAAGTTCAAAACCAAATCCGCTGTAATCTTTGTTGTCTGATTCTTTTTCATAAAGCTCACTGAATCCGTAAGTAATAAAATGATAATATCCATTTCCTCTGTAGATACTAATTCCGTCAAGAGGGTCTTTCCCTCCAAGTACATAACTTATTATAGGTCTATAATGTAGCGGTTCTTTTTGTTCAGGATATATTTTCTCAAATGTTTCAGTTATAGCATCAAAACCGGAAGTATTTATTTCTTCATTATTATTCAAATCTTCTTTGCTCATTTTTTTCTCCAAATTATTATGTTAATTGTTTCAGTATAACAGAAAGAATTTATATGTCAAGAATATTTTAATTATTATTTGCACAGGAGCCAGACATATTGCATTAAGTATTCCTTAGTTTTTTAAAGTATAACATAGGTGTATCATAATTTA
>NZ_CALXRM010000060.1 GCF_944390845.1 uncultured Brachyspira sp. | reverse complement strand
CTGTTAAATTAAAATCCATATTATTATTATACAATATATTAAAAAAATGACAAACTTAAAAATTTTCAGTATATACCTAAACAACTATATTTTGTCAACCGCTAGCTGCGGCACCTTCCCGCACAGTACTGTTTCATCTTATCAAACGCTAACTATAGGTGCGGCTGATTACTTATTATTGTACAAAAAATAATCATTTATATTACATGTAAAACAATTTTAGTATGATTTAGTACTAATTTTATAACTTGCACTTTCATGAAGCGTATCCGAGTTTATCGAGGATATAAGGTTCTTTGATGCTGTCCGCCTGCGACCATAGTGAGTACATTTTAGGTATGGCATGCGGCTGGAAAAAGAACAATATAAAAATTGACAAAGTTAAAAATTTTTAATATATTTACTTATGAAAGTTTTTATTGTGTCCCAATACAAATTTTCATTTGATAATACTGCTTTTATATGTTCGCCGTTTTCTATAATCAATTTTTCTTTTTCAGATGAACATGCATTATAAAGTTTATGAACCATATTACAATTAACTAATGAATCTTTTTTTCCATGTATAAATAGTATTGGAGTTTTTGATTTTGATACTGCTTTCTCCACATTAATATCATCAAATGAAAATCCTAATCTTATTTTTGCCATCAAAGAAGTTAATTCTACTATAGGAATAAAAGAAAATTTATAGGCTAAATCAACTCTTGCTTTTAATTGTTCATAAGCATTTGAAAATCCAGCATCTTCTATTATTGCCTTAACATTATTTGGTAAATCTTCTGCACTGCTCATCATAATTGCATTTGCTCCCATAGATATTCCGTACAGAATTATTTTTGAATCATTATAATTATCATTTATAAATTTAATCCATGCCAATACATCGAGTCTTTCCAAATATCCAAGTGAATATATTTTTCCTTCGCTTTCTCCATGTGTTCTTAAATCTACTGCTAATATATTAAATCCCATATTATAAAATTTTTCAGCAAAGTATTTCATATATGCTCCTCTTCCTTCATAAGGGTGAACTATTATAACATATACATTGCTTTCATTATTTATAAGATGAGCATGCAATTTTAAATTATCGCTTGAAATGGTATAAACATCTTTTTGTGAGATTTCAAACCAAATTTTCCTTTTTTCTTTTATGCATTTCTTTTCTTCATCTTCCTCATTCTTTATTTCTTTTCTTTCAAATAGTTTTTTATTTGTTTTTACAAGAAGTTTATTTACAAAATGATTAGCTATTATTATCAATGATACTATAGCTATTGCTATTACAGAAAATATTATATAAACAATCATTATTAACCTTTATAATTTACTTGCAATGATTATATAATATTTTTTCTTAATTTAAAACATTAAAAAACTATGTTAAGTATATTAGATGATTTAAAAAGTAAAATATGATTAAAAAATTATATTTAATTACCCTAAAGCCACATCTAAAACCATCATTATAGCGAATCCCAATATGAAACCGAATACACCAAAATGATTATGTTCTTCAGCTACGGCCTCAGGTACAAGTTCCTCTATTACAACATAAATCATAGCACCGGCAGAAAATGATAATGCTATAGGTAGGATCACTGTAAGTTTAGTAACAGCTAACGCACCAATAACTGCCGCAATAGGCTCTACTATACCAGATACGGCACCAAATAGGAAGGATTTTAATTTTGACATACCAGTAGTTTTTAAAGGTAATGAAACTGCAGCACCTTCAGGAAAATTTTGAAGACCTATACCAAATGCTAAAGCTAATGCAGCATTAAATGTTACTCCGCTGTCACCAATAGAAAAAGCTCCGAATGTTACACCAACCGCTAAACCCTCTGGTATATTATGCAATGTTATAGCTAAAAATAATAATATGCTTTTTGAAAGTTGTACATTGGCTCCCTCTTTTTCTTCATGACCGTTTACTATATGCATGTGAGGCATCACTTTGTCCAATATCCATATGAATATTGCCCCAGATAAAAATCCTATTGTAGGTATTACCCAATTTGGAAGATTAGTATTCTCTGATAATTCTATTGATGGAGCAAGTAGAGACCAAAAACTGGCAGCTGTCATGACTCCTGCAGCAAATCCGTACATAGATGCTAATAGTTTTGGTTTTATTTCTGATAGGAAGAAAAATACAAGTGCAGAACCTAATGCAGTAAAAGCAAATGTAATACTTCCTCCAAGTAGTGCCAATGAAACTGGTGATGCATTTTCTATCATTTTAATACCTTTTTATTAAATATAATTAATTAATTCTTATTAGTAATCATTATTAATAACAGGCTTTTTATTATTTTGTAAAATAAATTCTATTAATATGTAGATTAATTTTTTATTTTAGTTTATATTATTAGGCAAAATTATTTTAATATTTTTTTAGTAGGAGTATTACTATGAATTCTTATAATGAAGATAAATATTTTGATAAAGATTGTATATTTTGTAAAATTATAAAAGGAGAAATACCTTCAAACTTTATAAAAGAAAATGAATACTGTGTGGTATTTCCTGATTTAAATCCAAAAGCTAAAGTGCATTTACTTGTAGTTCCAAAACCTCATGTAAAAAACATAATGGAAATAGATGAATTTTTAATGAATAAAGTTTTGGAAACTATTAAAGAAGTTGCCAAAGAGCAGAATTTAGAATCTTTCAGAGTTATAAATAATTGCGGAGCTGGTGCAGGACAAAGCGTATTCCATGTACATTTCCATATACTTTCAGGTGATAATTTAGAAGAATAATAAAAATTGGAGTTAACATAATGATAGATAGTCATTGTCATCTTACATACATATCTAAAAAAAGCAAAGAATTAGAAGAAGTTTTGGAGCGAGCTAATAAAGCAGGAATATTTTATTTTGTTGATATAGGCGTTCACCCTAGTGATATAGATGAGCGTATGTTTATATTGTCTGATGCTGAAGGAGTATTTTTTAGTATAGGATATTATCCTGATTATGCTAATGAAAATGATGAAGATACTTTAAAAGCATTTGAATTAAAAATAAATAATTTAAATAAAAAGACATTAAAAAACAAAAATAAATCTATATATGCGGTTGGAGAAATAGGACTTGATTATTATCATGATGATTCCAACAAGAATGAACAGCGTGAATTTTTCAGTGCTTTATGCGAAGTTGCTAAAAATGTTGATTTGCCAATATTGATACATAGCAGAGATGCTTTCAAAGATACTTTTAAAGTTTTGAAAGATGCTGATATACCTAAAAGAGGAATATTTCATTGTTTCAGCGGAAATGTTGAAGATGCAAAAAATGCTTTGGATTTAGGATATATACTTTCTTTTTCAGGTTCTTCTACTTATATGAAGAATGATTTTATAAGAGAAGCAGCAAAATATGTGCCTAAAGATATGTTCACAATAGAAACAGATGCACCATATTTGACACCTCAGAAAGTAAGAGGCAGAGCAAATGAACCTTCATTTATACCTTATACTGTAGAAGTTCTTGCAGAGGCTAGGGGAGAGAGCTCAGAAGATATTATGAGAAGTGCATTAGAGAATGCAGTTAGAGTTTTAGAATTGCCTATTGATTTGAATAGAATTTAATATTTCTTATTATTGCTAATAAAAATTGTTCGCTATAAGTCTCTGTCAAATAAATTTGTCAGAGGCTCACAATTTTTATAAATATCTCTATAATATTTAGAAATTAATATAATTATTGCTAATAAAAATTGTTCGCTATAAGTCTCTGTCAAATAAATTTGCCAGAGGCTCATAATTTTTATAAATAGCCATATAATATTTTAAATTAAAATTTTATGCAAAATAAAAACCCTTATAAAAGAAATTTTATAAGGGCTTTTTTTAATTTATTCGTATAAATATTATAGAGATTTAACAGCTTCTTTTAATTTGTTTAAATCATCAGCATTAGGGTGTCCCATAGCATTTCCATGATTAGCTAATTTACCTTGAATAACTTTTTTCTCATCTTCAGTAGCAGCTTTTTCAAGCATATTTTCTAAATTTTTCTTTTGTCCTTCTATCCATTGTCCTTGGCAAGCATAAGTACCAACTAAAGTATTTGAAGAATCTAAGAAAGTTTTAGCAGGATTAAGCATTTTGTCATAGTATTCTTGATTATCACCGTATCCAACAGTCATAAATAGAAATACTTTTTTATTTTTTAAAGTCTGCATGAATTTTCCAGCAGCTTCATCGCAAGTGCCTTTATAACTTCCAGCACCAACAAATACTAAATCAGATTCATTAACTTTATTATTATCAACAGCATCAGCTTTTACACACTGTAAGCATTCTCCATTAGCAGCTTCTTTTATAGCTAAAGCTAATTTTTCAGTGTTTCCGCTTTTACTTGTATAAACTATAGAATATTTCATATAAATTTCTCCTTTGTTAGAATGATCTAATATATTATATCATTAAAAATAATTTTTTGCAATATACTATATGATGGTATAAAAGATGATTGTATTTTTAAATACTTGATTTTATAAATAAATATGGTATAATATGTAGATTGTGAAGTATAATTAATGATATTATTTATTTACTATAGTAAATCAAGGAGAGCACAAATGGAAGTTATCTTAAAAAAAGATTTTATATCATTAGGTTACGAAGGTGATATATGTAAAGTTAAAGACGGCTATGCAAGAAATTACCTTATTCCAAGAAATATAGCAGTTATCAAAAATGCTGCTAATTTAAGAACTTTAGCTCAAATGCAAAAAAGCTTAGAGAAAAAAAGAGCTAAAAGAAAAATGGAAGCAGAAATATTAAAAGGTAAAATGGTTGACATAAGTATCGTTATACCTATGAAAGTTGCTGAAAATGGTAAATTATACGGTTCAGTTAGCCAACAAACTATAGTTGATGCTTTAAAAGAAAAAGAAATTGATATTAATAAACGTGATGTTCATATGGAAAAACACATCAAAGAACTTGGTGAGTTTGAAGTAGAAATCAAATTGTATCACAGTGTTAATGCTAGTATTAAAATTAAAGTTGTTAATATAGACGAAAAAGAAGCTGCAGAAGAAGTAAAAGAAAATAATGCAGCAGAAACAACTACAACAGAAGCTTAATTATAACAACTTAATATCCAAGTTAATAGGCATAATATTTAATGAATAATACACCCTGCTCAATAGAGGCTGAAGAGTCTCTATTGGGTGCCATGCTGCAAAATTCACAAGCCATATCTGTTGCTATATCTAAAATAAAATCTACTGATTTCTACAGTGAAAGAAATCGTATGCTCTATGAAAGCATAATAGAAATGTATAATAGAGGTATAGCTGTAAATGCAGAAACTACTTTAAGATATCTTAAAGAAAATGGTTTGTTTGAGAAAATTATTCAAAATGATGAAGCATATTTAATGCGTATTATAGATGGTACGCCTTTTCATCAAAACGCCAAATATTATGCAGAAATTATCGCAGAAAAATCTTTACTTAGAGATTTAATAACCGCTACTCAAGATATTCAAAAATCCGCTTATGAGGCAAAAGATGCTGAAACTAAAGAAATAGCTGATTTTGCAGAAAGAAAAATATTTGAAGTTACCCAAAGAAGATTAGATAATAATTTTATACATATACGTGATTTACTTTATGAAGTTTTAACTACTATAGAGAGTAGAAAAAAACATAAAGGTACAGTTACAGGAGTTCCTTCAGGTTTTATAGGACTTGATAAAATTACTCATGGTTTTCAGCCATCAGATTTAATCATATTAGCAGCAAGACCTTCTGTGGGTAAAACAAGTTTTGCACTTAATATAGTTGAACATGTAATGACAAATATTGAAACTACAAATTTTGGTGTAGGATTCTTTTCTCTTGAGATGAGTAAATTACAGCTTGCAGAAAGATTAATCTCAAGTAAAGCTAGAATAAGTCTGTCTAAAATTAGATCTGGTGACTTAGAAAAATCTGAATGGGCAAAACTTGGTCAGGCTTTCAGCAGTATATCACAATCTAATCTTGTAATAGAAGATTCCAGCCAATTAACTATAATGGAAATACGCGGTATAGCTAGGCAAATGAAATATGAATTCCTTAATAAAAGTAAAACTTCAGGAAAAGAGATAGATTTAAAACTTATTGTTGTTGATTATTTGCAGTTGATTCATTCTGGGGCCCAAGCAAGAAGAAATGGTACTAGGGAACAAGAAATAGCAGATATATCAAGGGGATTAAAGGCTTTAGCTAAAGAGCTTAATGTTCCAGTTATAGCATTAGCACAGTTATCAAGGGCGGTTGAACAAAGACAGGATAAACCTAGACTTTCAGACCTTAGGGAGTCTGGTTCTATAGAGCAAGATGCTGATATAGTAATGTTTTTGCATAGACAAAAGTCTAATAAAGAGGGAAAGGAAGATGAAGTTATAGATGAAAAGACTAATCAAGTAGAAGTAATACTTGCAAAACATAGAAATGGTGCTATACATGATGGATTGCCTCTCCATTTTATAGCTGATCAAACTAGATTTGAAAATATTTATAATAATGGGGCTTGAGTTTAGAGGTTTTTTATGGAATTATTTGATGTTAAGTTTGAATTAAGAAAGGGAATAAAAAATAAAGTAACCTATTTTCTTGCAACTTTAGGTGATTTTGCAACACTATTCTTGGAAGTATTTAAATATACATTTAGATCAACTTTTTCTTTCAAATTATTGAGAGAACAGATGGTTAGAATGGGTGTTGATTCTTTTGTAGTTGCCGCTGTTACTGTACTTTGTACTGGTATGGTTATGTCTTTACAAATAGCTGTTGTATTAGATAGTGTATTGAAAGGTATATCTCAGTTTGTAGGTTCTATGGTTGGTAAAGCCATGGTAAAAGAGTTATCACCTATGCTTCTTGCTTTGATATTTGCAGGAAGGGTTGGAAGTTCTGTTACTGCTGAAATAGGTACTATGCAGGTAAGTGAACAGTTAGATGCTTTAAAAACTTTATACACCAATCCAATAGAATATGTTGCTGTTCCTCGTTTCTGGGCAGCTGTTATATCTTTGCCTATGCTTACAGTTTCTGCAGACGTTATAGGGGTTTTAGGAGGTGCTATTGTTACAGTGTTCGTTTTGCATAGCGATCCTGTACATTATTTTAATAGTGCTATTTCCGTTATAACATTAGGGGACTTTATAGGAAGTTTGATAAAGTCTACTATATTTGGTGCTGAAGTTATGCTTATATCTTGTTTCTATGGATTTAAAACTTCAGGCGGTGCTGAAGGTGTTGGTAAAGCTACTACTACAAGCGTTGTTTATAGTTTTATGATAATACTTGTTACTGACTATTTATTAGTTTCTATACTTGGTTTATTTGGAATGTAATTAAATATTTTTTATATAAAAATGGGTAAGCTTATAAATTAAGTTTACCCATTTTATTTGCATCAATAATAAATTATATTTCAGGATAATATTTTTTTAATGCTTCTCTTGCTACTTCTCTGTCATCAAAATGTATAGTTTTATCTGGGAATATTTGATAATTCTCATGTCCTTTTCCAGCTATTATAACTATATCATTTACTCCTGCTTCTCTTATAGCTTCAAAGATAGCTTCTTTTCTATCAATTATTTTTTTGTAATTATTATTTTTGAAACCAGCTTCTATATCAGACATTATTTGATTGATATCTTCTGTTCTTTGATTATCAGTAGTAAGTATTGAAATATTTGAGTATTTTTCTGCAATGGCTGCCATAATAGGTCGTTTTTTTCTATCTCTGTCGCCGCCGCATCCGAATACAACTATTACTTTATTCGGATTCAATTTCCTCGATTCTATAAGTATATTTTCCAAACTATCAGGTGTATGTGAATAATCAACAGCTACTATAAATGGGTGTTTTTCTTTTGTTACTATTTCAAATCTTCCAGATACTTGCACTTCTCTCATAGCTTTTATTGATTCTTCTATGTCTAATTTATATTCACAAGCATAAGCTAAAACAGATAATGAATTTAATATATTAAATTGTCCAAGCATTGATAGTTTAACTTTTGATATAAATTTACCTTTGGCATAGAATTCAAATTCTGTAGATTTTGAAGTTAAAGAAATTATTTTTCCATAATAATCAGCTTTTTCATTAAGTCCGTAAGTCACCATTTTTAAATCTAATTTTGTTATATAATCAGATATTTCTTTAAAGTTATCAGTATCTATATTTATTATTGCTAATTTTTTCTTTTTACAGCTTTCTTTTAATAATGTAAACAATTTTAATTTAGCTTTTAAATAAGTTTTCATATCTCCATGATAATCAAGATGATCTTCTGTGATATTAGTAAAAATTGCAGTGTCATAATTTATATAATCGCATCTATTCATATCTAATGCTTGAGATGATGATTCCATTACAATATGAGAAACATTTTCTTTTAATGATTCATCAAATATGCTTTCTAAATCAATAGATTCAGGAGTTGTTAAATTAGTTTTAATTTCACTATCTCCTATCATATTTTTTATAGTACCAATTAAAGTAGTTTTGTTTTTATTTGCTTCTAATACTGATTTTAATAAGTATGTTGTAGTTGTTTTTCCGTTAGTTCCAGTTATTCCTATTGTATTTATTTTTTTAGTAGGTTCATCATAAAATTTTGCAGAAATATATGCTAAACATTCTCTAGGGTTTTTTACTGCCACAAAATATACATTATCATATTTATTCTGTAATTCTTTTATAAAATCTTTATCTGCAGCATTGTCATATATTATAATACTTGCTTTATTTTGAATGGCACTTTCTATATATTTATGACCATCATCTTTTAGACCTTTTATAGCTACAAATAAATAATTCTCTTTTATTAATTTTGAATTATATGCTATTCCATCAATTTCTATATTTAAACATTCTTTTGTTAATTGTTTTTCTTTTGATACTTTATAGTCTTTTATAAGTTCTTTAAAAAGTTTCATAATTTTATCCCATTTAATTTTTTTTATAAATAATAAAACTATCATTTAAATTTTATAGTAAAATATTATATATCATTATTATATAAATAAATAGCTTGATTTTTAAGCCTAAAAGATATATAACTATAGTATAGTAAAACATTTATCGATGGAAGTAAATTATGAATATATTTATGGTAGCAAGTGAAGCCTATCCATTTTCTAAAACAGGTGGGCTAGGTGATATTGCAGGAAGTTTGCCTTTAGCATTGGATTCTATTGAAATGGGTTCTTCTAAAATCAATGCTTCTTTGGTTGTTCCATTATATAAACAAAATTATAATCTTATAACAGATGATGATGTATTTGCTGAGGGTAAAATTGAGATTGATAAAAAGACTATTAAAGTAGAGTATGCAAAAATTAAACATCCTGATAATAGCAATATTACAGTGTATTTTGTAAAGCAGGATAAATTGTTTAAAAGAGATGGTCTTTATTCTGAGAATGGTATTGATTATGACGATAATGCTGAAAGATTTATAGTTTTTTCTAAGGCAGTTGTACAATTGATAATGTATTTGTATGATGAAGAAGATTTCAAATTGGATATAGTACATATTCATGATTGGCAAACAGCTTTAGTAGCACTTTATGTAAAAGAAGTATTTAATAATGAAGAATCATTAAAAGATTTGAAAGTAATGTTTACCATTCACAATTTAGCATATCAAGGAAATTTTTCAGTTGATATTTATACGCTTCTTAATGTATCTTGGAAATTTTTTGTTAATAGCAGATTAGAATTTTATGGTCATGTTAGTTTTATAAAAGCAGGAATTGTGCTTGCTGATATAGTTACAACTGTTAGTCCTTCTTATGCAAAAGAGATACAGGGAGAAGAATTCGGATGCGGAATGAATGTTTTGCTTTCCGATATATCCGATAAATTGTATGGTGTTCTTAATGGTGTTCATGATGATTCTTGGGATCCTAGAACAGATAAATATATAAAAGATAATTATGATATCAGCAGCATAAAAAATAAAGAATTAATAAGAAATTCATTATATGAAGAATTTAAATTTGAAAATAAATCATATCCTCTTGTTACTATGGTTTCAAGATTTGATCCGCAAAAAGGACTTGATTTGATATATCAATCTTTTTTTGAACTTTCAACTTATAATGCTAATTTTATTTTCTTATTTAGTAAAAATAATTTCTTTAAGGATTTTGAAGAAGATTTTATTGACAGAGCAAATAGAGCAAAAAATATAAAGGTATTGTTTACTTTTGACGAATCTTTAGCTCATAGATTAACGGCAGGGTCTGATATTTATTTAATGCCTAGCAGATTTGAACCTTGCGGACTTAATCAAATATATAGTATGAAGTATGGAAGCATTCCTATTGTACATGCAGTTGGAGGGCTTAAAGATACAGTTGTAAATTATAGTACTAATGAAAACGATGCCACAGGTTTTACATTTGATGATTATTGTATAAAGAGCTTTGTTTCTTCTATGGATTTAGCTTTCGATTTATACTATAATAAAAAAGATGTTTGGGAAAAATTAATTGTAAATGCTATGAATAAAGATTATTCACTTCATAAATCAGCCTTAGAGTATGTAGAACTTTATAAAAAGTTATTAAGTAATGAAGAATAATAAAGAAAATTATAATAAAAAATATTAGACATAAGGAGTATGAATTATGCCAAAAGATCCAAGTTTCGATATAGTTTCTGAAGTAGATATGCAGGTTATTGATGACTGTGTTAATGTTGCTACTAAGGAAATAGATAATAGATTTGATTTTAAAGGTCAAAATATTCAAATAGAGTTAAACAAAGGAGAGAAGACAATAACTGTAGTTGCTCCTGCAGATTTCGTTCTTAATCAAGTAAAAGATATTTTATTCCAAAAGTTTATTAAAAGAGGATTAAATCAGAAATGCTTGAGAGAGAAGAAAAAAGAAAAAGCAGCAGGCGATGCTGTTAGAGAGATCAATGAAATAGTTCATGGTATTGATAAGGATTTAGCTAAACAAATAGTTAAAGATATTAAAGATATGAAATTGAAAGTACAAGCAAGCATACAAGATGAACAAATCAGAGTATCAGGTGCTAAGAAAGATGATTTACAATCTGTTATAACAATGCTTAAAGGAAAAGATTATCCAATACCTTTGCAATTTACAAATTACAGATAATTAGTAATTAAAAATGATAAAATAAAAAGAGGGTCTTATTAAAGAACCCTCTTTTTTTTATAGAATATGTATCATACTCTTAACCTTATAAGTCCAACAACTTTACCTACTATAGAAACACTTTCTTTTATTATAGGCGGATAATCATTGTTTTCAGGAATAAGTTTTACACAATCTTTTTCTCTAAAGAATCTTTTTATAGTTATTTCTTCGTTTCCGTTGTCATCAATTTTAGCAACTACTATATCGCCGTTATCAGCTTCATTGGAAGGGTGAACTATAACCATATCACCTTCTTTTATATGAGCATTTATCATAGAATCTCCAGTAACTTTCATAAGGAAATTACCTTCATCTTGTGCTATAGATTTTGGAAGCGAATAAGTTTCTTCAACAGTTTCATCAGCCACATCCATTAAAAGACCTGCTTTAACTTCATTTGCAAGTAATGGTATTTTTACCAGATTATGATTACCTTTATTATTAGTGTCTATAGGCACACTACCTCTGGCTCTTTTACCAGTTTTCTTTACATATCCTTTTTTTTCCAAAGCTGTTAAATGTGTTGTAACTGCAGTAGGAGAAGCGAAATTGAAATGAACCATAATTTCTTTAACAGTTGGAGGATATCCATTTTCATTGGTGAATCTTTGTAAAAAATTAAAAATATCTCTTTGTTTATCTGTTAATTCAGTCATATTTATACCTCTTTATATTTGCATGCAGTATTTGTTATTATACTATACAAAAATATGATGTCAAGGCATATTATGTAAAAAATTATATTTTTATGATTGTTTATGTTAAAAAATAATAAATAAATTTAATTTTTTATTATTGAGAATATAGAAGATAAATTATAACAATAAAATATGTAGAACATATATAATATATGTGTTTTTTTATTATAAAATTTTAATAAATTCTTGAAAATAATTTTTTATAATATAAAATTATGATATGCGCTACTTTTTAGAATTTAATCTATGCTTAGGTTCCAAGCCAAGCCAAGCCAAGCCAAGCCAAGCCAAGCCAAGCCAAGCCAAGCCAAGCCAAGCCAAGCCAAGCCAATAATATAAATCCGTTATATGATTATAAATCATCAAAAAAAATTTGCCTAATTTTATTCAAAATATTCTATATCATTAAGAATGTAAATAATATTAATAAATATAAAATTTTAATAAAATTTATTGATAGTAATAATAAAAAAATTATATAATAATATTTAAGGATTATTTTATGAAAAAGAATTTTATTAACAAAAATAAGAAATTTTATTTTTTAGTTCTTTTATTAATTTTAATAATAGTATTGATAATGTCATGCAGAAAAATTAATTTGCTAGGGCCGAACAATATACCGCCTCCAACAGCATTTCCAAATATAGACAATAATAAACCTGAAATACCGGACTACCCAGACCCGACACCAGTTCCGACACCTCCTGAAGAACCAGAAGAGAAGCCAATCGAAGTAAAACCAGAAGTAGTTCCAAACGGTACAGTGTTCGGCGGATACGGAAGAAGATTCAAATTCAAAAATGACTGGTATGTTTTAGCAACTAATGAATATGAATACAAGCCTGAAACTAAAACACTTAACCCCACAGGCAAAGGAGCAGTATTAAGAATAGAAAATGACGGCAGTACAATAACCAAAATACACAGCCTTTCATCAGGCAGCGATTTAGAAAAAGCAGAGTATTGGACCAATCTAAATTCAAAAAAATTAATAATAGAAGCGAATAGAGTATTAATACCATCAAAAGCTGAGCAAGAGTTTATTGCTAATAATTATAAAAAGGCATTTGAAAAATTAAATTTTACCTCAATGTCAATATCATATCCTTATGTTCAACTTGGTTGTTTTGTAAGTCATACTACGTATTTTTATAAAAGAGAATCAGATAGCCTTATAAATTGGTCAGACTCTGCAAATATAGAAAATAAAACTTATAATATTCCAAAGCCTAATGCAGATAATCCTACTATACAGGGCAGATATGGTATGGCTACTCTTGATCGTGCTTTTCTGTTTTATATTAAAGGTAAATTATTTATTACATATCGGAAATCTCCTTTAGATGATCATATTCTAGGATATAGAGATCCGAAAGAACCTAATAATTACAGTGATGATTCAAAAGACTATTATTTAGTTGATATAACAAAAGATGTTTCTGATAATAATAATTGGGTAAAATATGAATTGCCATTTCCAGAAAAAAGGAATGGTTTTGATATACTATATGATGAAAATAAATTGGATAAAGTATATGTATACGGGGGAGTTTCTGGGAATTGGGAATATATTGATGTTTCTTTTACAAATACAAAACAATGGATATATAATGGTGATAAATATTTTACTAAAAAAGACGGAATATGGTCAACAGAAGACGGTATAAACTGGAAAAAAGAAAATAACGTAGATACTAGTAACCTAACATATTATACATCTTTTACAGGAAAATTTGGTATAGTTGGAGGTTATGAATTTGAAGATGGTACGCCTTTCGAGCCTTCATACACTGAGTTAAACGGCAAATACTATAGAACCTTTAACAGCACTTATCCTATGCCGCCAATAAAAGAGATTATGGAAACGGTTGACAGATTTGAAACAAATTTCACTGTTACAGAGGAGCATATCAAAAAGTCTGGTTATTATCAATTACAAGTATCTTCAGTGCCTCCAGATAAAGCACAGGAATCCGACTGGGTTAATGTTGTGCCTAATAATGAATTAGCTTCTTCTATAGGCTGGGAAAGCGGCGGAGCTGATTTATTTACTTTCAATAATAAAATAGTGCGTTTAGTTGATTATGACAGACAATTTAAATTAAACACTCAATATGAAACTGCTTTAAATCTTTCACATAAATATTATGCCTTACTTGAGGCTTCTAAGACTATGGAAGATTATAAAAAGTATGACTATTATTTCTTATACTATAAAGCTATGGCAGAAATGCTTAAGATGATTAAAGATAAGGGTAATGACTATTTCCGACCTGATGAGGCTGTTACTCATTATACTTTTGAATTAAATTAGTAATAATATAAATAAATGTTTAATATATATTTTTATTAATTTTATTATATTTATGATTTGGGATTTTTTATGAAAAAGACATTTTTAATATTTTTTTTGATGTTATTTATAAGCATTAATTTATATTCCCAGCTTCCAGGTCTTAATTATGGTACTTTTATTAATGCTTATATAGATTCAACAGGAATGTATAATAATATACCTAAAGAAACATTAGATATTTTGACTGGAAGCGAACAAATGAATAAATTATTTGATGATGGTATAAAATCATTCACATTTGGAGAGCTTATAACAATAGCACAAAATCCTGAAAAAGTATTGGACACTACAACGAATGAATCTGTAATATTATTAGTAGGTACTACATTAGGATTTTTAGAAGTTGCAAATATGCAGCAAGGTACAGCAACAACAGTTATTAATGCTTTAAAAAATAAAGCAGCTTTCAATGCCGCTTCAGGAAACAATACTGGACTTCTTATTCCTATGCATACACCTATAGGAAGTTTTGGAATTAATTTATACAGTGATGCTCCTTTACTTCATATAGATTATATAAAAAATCCTCCTGCAAATCAAAATGATTATGATTCATTATCAAAATCTTTAGATATACTTCCTATACCTCATATAAATGCTTATTTTCAAGTTAACCTTGGACCTATACCTTTAGCTTTAACTTTTAGAGGAGGTATATCTTTAGGATTTAAAGAGATTTATGGGGCAGTTATTAATGATGTAGAAATAGAGTCTTTAGGTTGGAATGTAGGCACTTCATTAAAGGCTTATCTTTTTAGAACTAAATATTTCTTCGGCGATTTAAGATTTGATTTTAATTATGATGTTGGAAATTTAAAAATGTCTGCCAATAATAGAAATGTTTATGTACCTCTTTATTTAGGTTTTAATGGCGGTACTGATACTGGTGTTGTATTTAACGGCAATGCTTTTTTGGAATCTAAATGGAAAACTTTTGCTTTAAGCCCTAAATTAGTATTCGGATTTAAAATGCAGGAAAAAGTTCCTGTTATACAATATTTATCTGCATATTTTTCTCTTGGAGCTGATATTATATTTGGAGATTTAGAATCTAAAGTTGGTGTAAATGGTATAGGAAGTTATGCTAATATTGTAGGGCATAAAATAACAATTAATGATTTATATGTACCCGATTCTCAAGATAAAATGTCATATAAACTTTATGATGTTAGAGTAGGATTTCATTTTGATATATTTTATCAATCATTGGCTATTGAATACGGTATATTTACTAAACAATTTGCTCTTTCTTTCATACCTATAAATATAAGGTTTTAATGAGGCTATGTTATGAGATATATTAAATTGTTATTGTTTTTGATTATTCCTTTTGTTTTAACTGCATGTTTCATACCAGAAAGAAGAATATATTTTTCTTGGAACAGACCAATCATAAGGAAAGATCCTTGTAATTATGAATTTGATACTACTGCTAATATGAATTTGATTGAAACAGAAAGAGGCTATCTTATGGAGTTTACAGGACATGAGATATATTACAGGTTAGGGGAGTCTAAGCCTTATAATATAAAAGATTATGTTTTTGTTATGGACGAAGTTATGAGTTTTATGAGTAATAATAGAAATTGTATTTTAGTGATTGAAGGCCATGCGGATATTATAGGTAGTAATAATACCACTATAAATTACAATTTGTCAGAAAGAAGGGCGAGTGTTATAAGAGATGTTATACTTTCTTCTGGTTTTTCTCATAAAAGGGTTCACATTTTTCCTTATAGTGATATAATGCCAAAATATACTACTAATATTCATTTTAATAGACGTGTTGATTTCGTTGCTCTTAAGTGTGAAAATGAATTGGAGAAGTATATTAAGTTTTACAGCAATTATGGTGTAAATAATACTTCTAATTATGTTGAGGAGAAATGATATGTTTAAATCTAATAAGCTTTTATTAATAATTAGTTTATTAATATTAGTTTGTCAAATTTCTTATGCTAAAATTGGCGGTTTTGAAATAATTGCCAATGTTCCGATTGGGGCTGGTATTACATTAGTTGGCAATAATGTAAAAGTTGCCGGCAATCCAAAAGTTGGAGGTAATTTTCAAATAGGTGTAGAAGCTGATATAGGATATATGTTTCAGATAAGTGAGAGTATGGGAGTTAGTTTATTAGGTTCATTAGGTTATGATTTTACAGGTTTTAATTATTCAAAAAACAATAATAAAGAAACTTATAAACTTACTTCTCATGATATTTATATAGGTTTTTATCCTAAATTTAATATAAAAGGATTTTCTATAGGTCTTAATGTTGGAGCTAAATTCGGTATTAATCCTAATGTAAGTTACAATGTTTCAGGATTATCACAAAAATATTCTTCAGATACAAAACCTAGAACTTATATAAGAGGTACTTTTGATTATTCTATATTCTTTAAAGAAAATATGGCTATTAATATTGGATTTTATTTAGGATATGACTGGGGATATAACTGGAAAGAATCATTAGAGGAACTTGATGTTTTGAAAGATGAAGCTTTTGGAAATTTGGATATTGGTTTGCAGGTTGGATACAGATTTGGGCCTAAATTTTAATTAGATACTTTCTTGAATTTCTGTTTTTATAAGGGCATGCTATTAATAAATAGCATGCCCGTTTTACTAATTACTATATATAATTTTTATTTTTTGATTATTTCCATACTCCAATTAGGACCGCTGTAAACTTTATATTTATCAGAGAAATTACCCATATTTACAGCAACAGAGAAATTAAGTTCAGAATTAAAATAAGCCATATTGTCGCCTTCTGGAACATCTCCAAAAGTATTAACAAGTTTAACATCTCCATTCCATACTAAATTGCCTTCATTATATATAGATACATTTACCATATCGCCAACTTTAATGCCGTTATCTAACATTAACTGTCTAGGCAAAGAAGACCATACATTTCCATATTGTACATCAAGTATAGGAATATTAGCGAAGAATTTACCGTTTTCAAATCTTGCTTTTTGATAATCAATCTTTGTTATATTTGTACCTAATGATTTACCTACTTGTTCAAAAGTAATTTGTTTAGATGCAAGTCTTGCACCAGTATAAACATAAACATCTCTTCCGTGGAAAGTATATGATTCTTGAGAGTTAGTTAATCTATTTACTGCTTCATCAATTTCTCTTACTTCAGCTACACCTAAACTTTCAGCAACAAAAGTTAAAGCTCCATTATCAGGTGTAACAAAATAATAATTATTAGTAGTTTTCATTACAACAGATTTTCTTTCTGTACCAACTCCTGGATCTACAACATTTACAAATACAGTGCCTTCAGGCCAATATCTTGCTGTTTGATCCAATCTTAAAGCTGCTTCCCATATATTGAAAGCTGGTATTTCATGAGTAAGATCATATACTTTTAAATCTTTATCTACTGTTAAAGCTACTCCATACATACTTGCTACTGCATTATCTTTTCTTCCGAAATCAGTTTGAAGTGCCAAAGGTGATTTATTAATTTCTTTTTCACAAGATATCAATAGTGAAAATAAAATAGATATCATTAATATATATTTTTTCATTTGCTTGTTCCTTTTGTTTTCTTAAATTTTTATTTTGTTAAAAAATGAAGGGCATAAGAATAAACTCATGCCCTTTAATAATTTTGTTGTTAATTATTATTTAGCTTTAGCATTTAGAGCTTCTTTTTGTCTTTTGATTCTTCTTAAAGCTCTTTTACGTTTAACTACTTTTCTGTGTTGTTTTCCCACGGTGTCTCCTTTAATTATATTTTATTGTTAGAACCTAATACATTATTGATTTTATGTATATAAAGTTTTTTCATTTCATCACGAGCAGGTCCTAAATATTTTCTAGGATCGAATTCTTTAGGATCATCATGGAATACTTTTCTAATAGCTGCAGTCATAGCAAGTCTTGAGTCACTATCTATATTGATTTTACAAACAGCACTTTTTGAAGCTTCTCTTAACTGCTCTTCTGGAATACCTATAGCGTCATCTAATTTACCGCCGTTTTCATTGATCATTTTAACATACTCTTGAGGTACGCTAGAAGAACCATGTAATACGATAGGGAATCCAGGAATTTTTTTCTCAATTTCTTTAAGAATGTCTAATCTTATTTGAGGATTTTGACCAGGTTTAAATTTATAAGCACCATGGCTAGTACCTATAGAAATAGCAAGAGAATCAACTCCAGTTTTTTTAACGAAGTCTTCTACTTCTTCAGGCTGAGTATAAGTGTGCTGTTCTGCTACAACATCATCTTCAACACCAGCAAGTACTCCTAATTCACCTTCAACTGTAACGTCATATTTATGAGCATATTCAACTACACTTCTAGTTAATTCAACGTTTTTGTTGTAATCATAATGGCTTCCGTCTATCATAACAGAAGAAAAACCATATTCGATACAGCTTTTGCAAAGCTCTAAACTATCACCATGGTCAAGGTGTAATACTATAGGTACATTAACACCTAATTCTTTAGCATATTCTACAGCTCCTTGAGCCATATATCTTAATATAGTTTGATTAGCATACTTTCTAGCACCAGAAGAAACTTGAATGATAACAGGGCTTTTAGTTTCTACACAAGCTTGAACTATAGCTTGTAATTGTTCCATATTATTAAAGTTAAATGCTGGGATAGCATAACCACCAGTAATAGCTTTTTTAAAAAGGTCTCTACTATTAACAAGGCCTAAATCTGAGAATTTAACCATATTGTTCTCCTTTTATAAAATTAAAAAATACTTATTTATAATATAATAATAATATAGTAAAAATAATAAATTTTCAATAAAAATACTCATTTTAACGAATTTTTTTGGATATTAAAAACGCTTAAATTGTATTTTATGTATTTTTTATAACAAATATATTATATTAATTTTTAATTCTTTCAACTTTTTCTAATGTTACATCAAATTTACTATACAGCTAAGTAAAATAAAAATATATATAAAAATTAAACTTTGTTCTATAATTATATTAAATATATATAATTAGAATTAATTTAAATTATTTTTCTATATAATAAAAATCATCTGACGGTATTTTGTTTCCTATTAACTTTTTATCAAAATTAAATAAAAAATTATAATAATTATTTAAAGCAAATTTCATTTTATCACCATCATAAAAAGTTAGTCCCATTCTGTTTAATCCATAATTTACTGATTGGGCATTTATTATCATAGATGAATTTGCCAATAAATTTTCTATTTCATTTTTATTGTTTAAAATGTATTCAGTAGACTTTTTATATTCATTTAAAATATTTTGTAATAATGCTTTATTATGATTTATAAAAGTTCCTTTAGCAATAAGTATTGCAACAGGATAGTTATCAACATATTTAGACATTTCCACAACTATATGAACATCTTTATTTTCAAGCATTGCTGATGATAAGAAAGGTTCAGGCAATATAGCTATATCAGCATTTTTTGATGCAACTGCTTTTGCTAAATCTGGATTACTGAAAGAATAATTAATATTAACATTTTGTATTTTTTCTTTTGATATTAAATATTGAAGCATTAAATCAGGAGCAGCCAATTTAGTACCGCAATATATAGTTTTATTTTTTATATCATTTATAGTCTGTATTTTATCATTTGCAGATACTATAAAAAGTTTAGTTTCAGATATAACAGCCACTGCCTTATAATCTAATTGTTTATTAAAAATTATAGCAGCCATATTTGCAGGAATAGCAGCTATATCAGCTTGTCCTTTTACTATTAATGAAAGCATATTGTTTGGGGCATTTACTGTTTTTATATCTATACCTTTATAATCTTTCATCATTTTTAATCCCCCTATACCAGTAGGGCCGCTTAATAAATACATTTCGTACGAATATAGACTATTTATTAAAACAAAGAATAGTGTTAATATTATTTTTGTGTATCTCATTTTATTTTCCTTTTTAACTAATTTAATTAAGTATTATTGTATTTGATTTTCAATGATAAATTAATTTAAATATAATTTTTTTTCTTTTATGTATTCATACACCTTATTTGTTACAAAGTATCTGAATCCTTTATTTTCTTTTATTCTGTTTCTTATAAGACTTGATGATATATCTATACGAGGAGCCATTATTACTTTAATATTATATTTATCAATATGTTCTTTATATAGGTTTTTATCATCTTCTCTGTTAACAACAGTGATATTTGATATTTCTGCTATTTTGTCAGGTTCTCTCCATTTATCAAAATCTCTTACTAAATCAGCACCTATTATAAGACCAATTTTTCCTTCAATATTGTAATTGTTATATAGATAGTTTAATGTATTGATAGTATATGAAACTCCATCGTTATTAAGTTCATATTCATCTAATAAAAATCTTTCATCATCTTCTATTGAAAGTTTAAGCATATTTAGTCTGTCTTCATTTGAAACTTTTCCGCTTATATTTTTATGTGGAGGAATTTTAGCGGGTATAAAAATTACTTTATCATAATTGCAATTTGTGATTACTGTATCAGCTAATATTAAATGTCCTAAATGAGGAGGATCAAAAGTACCACCTAGAATCGCTATTTTCATAATATATCAACCTATATATAGTTTTTGATTTATTTTAATATTTTAATTTGCACAGGAGCCAGACATATTGCATTAAGTATTCCTTAGTTTTTTAAAGTATAACATAGGTGTATCATAATT
>NZ_CALXRM010000059.1 GCF_944390845.1 uncultured Brachyspira sp. | reverse complement strand
GTGAATTATCAATAGTATTAGCAGAGAACTTTCATCTGTTTGAAAATTGACAAAATATAGTTGTTTAGGTATATACTAACAAAATATAATTATCAAAAATTTTATATATTCAATTTTTCTAAATACTCTTTAGCTTCATTATCGTAAATATTTATATCCAAAACTTTTTGATAACATTCTTTAGCTTTTTCTTTATCATCAATTTTTAAATATAATTTTGCCATTTCTTTTAGACTATCACAATGATATGAATGTGTTTCAAAATATTTTTTATGAATATCTATTGACTTTTGATAATATTCTTTTGACTTTTCTTTTTCATTAATCTCATCATAAATTTCGGCAATCGAATCATAACAGTATTCAAGATCTGCATTATCATATAAAGCATATTCATAATATTTTATAGCATTTTCAAAATCTCCTATTTTTCTATATGAAGATGCTATTTCTAATGCCTTAGACCAACTGATATGATCTGTTCCTTCATTTTCCATTTCTGCTTTACTTTCTTTTATAAGCATTTCTATATATTCTTTATAATATAAAACAGCTTTATCTTTATTGCCAATAATCATATACAAATTGCATAATAAACCTAAATAATATCCTGAATCATCTGTTTTTAATTTTTCTTCATAAATATCTATGGCCTTTTGATAATATTCATTTGCTGTACACTCTTGATTTATTTCTTTATAAATATCAGCAATCTTTACATAATAATCCGTACAATCTATATTACTATATGTATCTAATTCTATTATCTTTTTATAAATCTCTATAGCCTTATCTTTTTCTCCTATATGAATATATAAATTAGCAATATTATTATAATCTTCTTCATTAAGATAATAATTATAAACCTTACTTATAAGAGCGTTTCTATCATCAAATCTTGAAAGTTTAGTATATAAATCTAAAAGCAATATACAAATCTCTTCAAAAGTATTTTGATAAATACTTTCAAGATTAATAACTTTTTCATAAAAATATACAGCTCTATCATAATCTACTATTGTGTTATAAAGCTCTCCAAGTGAAATATAATAAGATTCATTTTCTCCATTTATCTCTATCAATTTATTATAAGTTTCGATAGCCTTATCATATCTAAATACTTGAGAATATAAGGAAGATAATTTCTCATAAATACCAGAGTCAATACCTGTATTATTTGATATATATTTTTCATACACTTCAATAGCTTTATCATATAAATTTAAATTAAATTTATATATAGAAAAAAGATCATTATAATAATTTAAATTATGAGGTTCTTCTTCTATAAGTTCATCAAAAGCTGTTATTAAATATTTATAATCATCTATACCATTAAGACTATACGGAATAAGTATTAATCCATTTCCATTAGATTCTTTTTTTATAAACTCTTTATATAATTCAATAGCTTCCCTATACTTACCTATTTTTATATATGTCTTTGCTAAATGATTTATGCATGGAGATTCTTCACTATATAAATAGCTGCGATTATTAATTTCTAAAGCCTTTTTAAAATTTTCTATAGCTTTATCATAATTTTTTATTTTTTTATACGACAAAGCCAAATACATATAATCATATTCATTGAAATTATATTCTTTTTCTATTTTATTATAATACTTTATAACTTTATTATATTTTTTTAATTGAAAATAATTCTCAGCAATATAGCGTATATAATGATAAATACTATTTTCTCTGTCAACAATATTAGTATTATTTAACATCATAGCTCTTTTATAAAAGCGTAATGACTTCTCATAATCTTTTGATATAAAATAAATTCTACCTAATAAAAACCAATAAGCAGAATCATTGGCATTTAATTTTAATGTCTTTTTAAGAATTTTTTTAGACTTATCATATTTTCCTTTTTCAAAATAAGATTTAGATAAAAAATACCAATATTTATCATTATCCTTTTCTAATACAGCAGCCTTTTTAAATATATCTATACATTCAAATTGCCAAGTTGAATAATAAGCCATACCTAATAAAAATAAAGCTTTATTATAGTTTTCATATTCAGCTAATGATTCATCAAACATGCTAATAATTTCAGTTATTTTCTCATAATCTTCATCTAATGAATGAATAATAAAATCATTAATAATTTTCTCTATTTCTTCCAAAGAATATAATTTTCCCATAATAGCCCCCTTAATATTAGTAGTATAACAAATATAAATAATGTTTTCAATATATTTTCATACTACTAATAAAATTTTATATTATTAATCAAGTGTTTTTAAAAAATCTTTAGCTTCATCATCATAAATATTGATTTCTAAAATTTTTTTGTAACACTCTTTGGCATTTTCTTTATCATCAATTTTTAAATATAATTCAGCCATTTCTTTTAAAGTATCACATCTATATGGACGAGTCTCAAAATATTTTTTATCAATATCTATAGCTTTTTGATAATATTCTTTTGCCAAGTCTTTTTCATTAAGATCATTATAAACTTCAGCAATTGATATATAATACTCTTCACGATTAGGTTCTAATGAAACAGCATGTTTATAGCACTTTAATGCCTTATTTTTATTATCTATTTTCATATATAAATTGCCTATTTCCTTTGAATAATAACCTTTAAATTCTTTTCTCTCCCATCTGTTTTCTCTTCTGAAAATACAACTAGCACTTTTTATTTCAAGTTTTATAGCTTTTTTATATGCTTCAACAGCTTTATTTTTATTACCTATAGAATTATATAAATCTCCTATACTCTCTAAATCCCAAGAATTTTTATCTTTTTCATTTTCATAAATCTCTATTGCTTTTTTATAATATTTTTCTGCATTTTCCTTTTCTCCCAAACTTTCATAAATTTCTGCAATAGCTGTAAAATCATACCCATATTTTTTATTATCATCTAAATTTATATATTTTTGATAATATTTAATAGCCTTATATTTTTCACCTATATGCAAATATAAATTATATAATCCTTTATAATCATTCTTATCAATATAATAATTAATAGCTTTATTAATAAATAAATCTCTTTTATCCTTTTTTGAAAGCTTCTCATATAAACCCAATAATTTTGCCATATTACAATAAACATTTTCATTGCTTCTGCATTCAAAATTCAAATATTTTTCGTACATCTCTATAGCCCTATCATAATTTTTAATTTCTTGATAAATATTTCCTAAAAGAGAATAATAATAACGATCAAAATCATTAATTTCCATAAGTTTATTACACATTTCAATAGCTTCATCATATCTGTAAATATTTTTATATAAATCAGCTAAAGTTCCATAAACTCTATAATTAATATTCTCTTTATTATTCAGTAAATATTTTTCAAGTACATTAGCCGCTTTATCACATATATTCAAATCATAAGAATATATAGTTTCTAATCCATCATAATATTCAAAATTACTAGGCTCTTCTTCTATAAGCTGATTAAATGCTTCTATCAAATATTTATAGTCTTCAATATCTTTATTATATAGATATCTTATCCAACGCCATTCATATTTTTTAATATATTCTTTATATGCATCAATACCTTTCTGATACTCTCCTAAAGCCATATAAGATTTAGCTAATGCATTTATTGCACTAGTATTTTCAATATAATCACAAGAAGGATCGATTTCTAATACTTTCTCATAATTTTCTATTGCCTTATCATATTCTTTTTTCGCAAAATATGATAATCCTAAATACATAAAATCGCTTTCATCATGCAAAGGAAGTTTTATTATTTCTTTAAACACTTCTATTGCTTCATCATATTTACCCAATTTAAAATATGATTCTCCTATCACAGTAAGATAATATTCTAAATAATTATCATAATCAAAAACATAACTTTTATTTAACTTAACTGCTTTTTCAGCATACTCTATTGCCGCATAATAATTTTCATTTTTATAATTAATATATCCCAAAATATACCAATATGCTGAATCATTTGCATTTAATTCTATAGCTTTTTTAATAAGTTTTAATGCTTCATTATAGTTTTCATTTCTACTGAAACAATATATATAATTGGCTGCCTTATAGTATAATGCTTTATCATCATTAGGATTTATTAACAAAACTTTTTTAAATAGCTTTTCTGCTTTTTTATTATCTCTATTAGAATAATATGCCCTTCCTAATAAAGTTAAAGCTTTTGTATTATTTTTATCTTTTTTAATATACTCTTTTAATACCTCTATAACTTCATCAATTATATTTTTATTATTATTCTCATCATTGTTTTGATAATCTTCAGCATTTTCATTATTATCTGAATTGTTATCTGCTTCAGTTGAATCAGTTTCATCAAGTTCATAAGAAAACTCTTTGTTTATTATATTTTCAATTTCTTCTAAAGTGTATGATTTTTTCATAGTGTAGCTCCTATATTTTTATTATTTTTAATTATATAGAGGTACAAAAAACGGCTTCACGGGAGGTTTTTAAATAATAAATCAGTATAAATAATTACAGCTTATATAAAAATCTCTTATCACCTTTGAAATATCTTTCTATAAGTTTATCCCTGTCTAAATGTCTTGTATAATTCATAATGTACCTTAAAACCAAATCAATATACTCTTTGGAATTATCTTTGTAATTTTCTTTGATATATTCTTTTAATACATAAAGGGCTTTATTAGGAGCAAATCTATGATTAGGACTGTAACCCAAAATATAATCATATAATAGTCTGTCGCATTTCTCTTTTATATCATCATTTATAGAATTATTAACTTCTTCTCTGTCTTTCATCAGCTTTTTATAAAAATGCTCAAATAATTCATTGTATCCTGTTATAAAAAATGGAAATGAAAATAAATCTCTATTTTCAAAATAATAATCAATATCTTCTTCATCATATATAATATAACTTTTCATACAATCATCATCATCTGTGATATTGTATTTATCCAATTCTCTTTGGTATTCTTCTTCCCAATGTTTATCAAGCCTTTCGTCAAAATACTTCATTGCTTCATTTTTATTTTCGCTTCCCCATTCGCTAGACCAAGTTCTTGAATCAACTTCCCCGCTTTCAAAAAACTCATCAACTAATTCTTTAGTTTCAAAATATATATATCCGTTCTTTCTATACTTTTCAGAAATCATTTCTTTTTTATCTTCTTCATCATACTCTTTTCTTTCTTTTTCTATAAAATCTCTGTACTCGCCGTCATCATATTCATAATGCCAAGAAGGAATTAATAGTTCATACATTCCATCATCTTCTACATATACATGCAATTCTGAAAACTCATCATCTAGTATAGGAAATTTATCATTATGATACTCTTCATAAATATCTGGAAATTTATCCTTTTCTAATAAACATTTATATTCACCCCAATCCAATAAATCTTTCTGAGTTTCTGGGTCTGGATGCACAAACTGTTCAAAGTTAATTCTTATTAAATATTTTTCTAATACTCTTATAAAAGTATATACTGAACAATTATGATGATCATTTATTATGAGTTTATCTTCTTCTTTTATTTCTATATTATTTTTCTCTATAAGTTTATCAAGTTCTTCTAAAAAATAATTTAATGAATGTTTACTATAATAGTAATCGTTTTTATCTTGTATAATATATTTTTTATTTTGTCTGTTTAATTCTTCCATAAGATTATATCCTTTTAAATTTTTAATTTAATTATAATTTATGGACATGACAAATTTTGACGCTTTTTTTGAATATAAATTAAATATATTTTTTTATCACTTTTTTAGAAAAATGAAATAATTATAAAATGTATAAAATATTACAAAATCACTGCGATGTAGCTTGGCATGATGGAGAATATGTATATTATTTCGGTATCAATAATGAATTAAAGTTGGTAGAAGTAAAAACTCCTGAAAATATGGCTGCAAAAATAATAGATATAATTAATGCCATATAAGATGAATTTAATAAATAAAATTAAGTAATATTAAAGTGCTTGATTACAGCTTTTAATCAGGCACTTTAAAAATTATTCTATAATATCAAACAGTTCTTTTATTATTTTAGGATGCAATATTTTAGAAGTATGAAAAGGGATAACCATTCGTTTATTATCTTTTTTATATATTCTATGGCTTCCCTTTTGTCTATCTAAAACAAAACCATTATCAAATAAAAGTTTTTCAGCTTCTTTGGCGTTTAATTTAGGTAATTTATCTTTCAACTGCAACCTCTATAGGAGTTATTGAATAATCTTTATTTTCTAATTGCTTTAATTCATCTTCACTCATACTTTCTAAATAAAGTTCTATAGCTTCCTTTATATTTGACTTAACTTCTTCAAAAGTTTCACCTTCACTTACACAGCCTTTAAGTTCTGGCACAAAGGCAAAATATCCATTTTCATCTTTTTCTATTATAGTATTTATAATCATGTAAAATCCTTTTATCTATATGTAAGCTATTATATACAATTAAATAAAAAAGTAAAATTATTTATTATGTTTACTAATAACTTTATTAAACAATCTGTCAATAAAATATTCTATATAACCCAAAAAAGCAAAAAACAAAGTTATAAAAAATACATTTCTTAATACAGTTTTAAGTCCGTATTTATCTATATCAACAAAGAAATAAGGATAATAACTTCCGTCTGAAAAAGGACTTCCTATTCTAGCCCTTATAAGTATAAAAGCAAAATATACAAATGGTATTATAAGCCAAAGCAAAGGATCAATTATTTTATAAATTCCTTTCTTATCAAAAATTATATAATCAAAAATAGTCATAATTGGAACTATATAATGAACTATTAAATTTCTTATATATGCCAAACCTTCGTATTTATCAGCCGTTGGGCTTAATAAAAAATGATATACTAAAAATGTAACAGTTATTGACATTGTAACTGCACCTTTAAATCTTGGATAAAATGTTTCTTTTTTCTTTATAATACTAAAAATATCTAAAATAAAATAAACTATTACAAGTATATTACTTTGATATGTAAAATAGTATGCTGTTTCTATATCAAATTTAAAATTATCATAGAAAAATCCATGAAACACAGCAAAAGCACCAATTATAATTATTACTATTTTATATATGATAGAAAAATTAATTTTTGTCATATTAATTCCAATAAATATAATTATTTCAAAAATTTAGTGCAAATATTAATTATCAATTCTTTATTAACTAAAGTATCAATCCACTCACTTGGAATATTATCTACACCATAATATAAACCTGCAAGTCCTCCAGCAACTGCCGCAGTAGTATCAGTATCCTCTCCCAAATTAACGGCTTTTAATACTGCATCTTTGTAGTTTGAAGTATTTAATAATATCCATATAGAAGCCTCTAATGTATGAACAACATATCCGCTGCTTTCTATTTTTGTATCATTGAGTTTTTTAAAATTAGAGTCAAATATCCTTTTGTAATTATTAATCTCTTTTTCATTTTTATAATAATCAAAAGAATCTTTTAATGCTTTATTAATGGCTTCTTCAATGTTCATATCATTTATTAAATTCAATGCTATGGCAGTATATATTACACAAGCTATTAAACTTCTTTTATGAGAATGAGTTAATGAAGAAATATTGTATATTATATTTATCACTTCACTATTATCAAATAATTTACCATCAAAATATTTTTTTATATAAAATGCAATAGGAAGTATCCTCATCAAAGAGCCGTTTCCATTACTATATTCATCAGAAAGTCCGCATTTTATAGGATTTTTTCCGCTTTTATAATTATCTATAGCATCTCTCGTTGTTATTCCAATATCAAATGTATCTCCGTCAGCAGTGTAACGACCTTTATCATACCATAATGCAAAACTATCCATAATATCATTATAATTTATATTTTTATTATTCAAATTATCAAGTAAACATAATGTTAAACTTGTATCATCAGACCAAGTGCCTGCTTTTTTATTATGAGTGCCGTATCCAATCATATCTTTACAAGGATTCTTTTTTATAATATCCCTAGAAATAAATTCATAAGGAACGCCTAAAGCATCGCCAACAGCCATACCTAATATTGCAGATTTAAGCTTATTTTCTAAACTCATATATTAATCCTTATTATAAAATTGTATTAATAAAAACAAATTTATTATAAATATTTTTTGAATTATTAAAAGCATTTAAAATAAAAAAGATGAATAGAAAAATCTACCCATCTTTTTTAATTTATTATTAATATATACCTAAACAAATATACTTTGTCAAAAATAAATTTATGTTTTGGTTTTATATTTGGGGCTTTGCCCTTACGAAGTACACAGCGTGAAGCACCCCACTTCTTTTGCGACCAAGGAAGTACTGCGACTGAAAGGAGTACCTTTAGGTATGGCGTGCCACAAAGAAGCAGGCACAGCCCGCCTACGGCGAAGGACTATATTTTAGCTTAAATTAATAACCTATCTTACATGTAAAACATGATTAGTATGATTTAATACTAATTTTATATTTGCACTTTTTGGTTCTTTAACGCTGTCCGCCTGCGACCGTAGGGAGTGCCTTTTAGGTATGGCGTGCGGCGGGAAAAAGTTGAATAAAAAAAATGACAAACTCTAAAATTTTTAGTATATACCTAAACAAATATATTTTGCTAATTTTAGTTTTTTCAATTTTATTGTTTGTGGTGGCTTTGCCCCCACACCCCCAGTTCTTTTGGTGACCCAAAGAACCAAAAAGACTGCATTTTTAGGATATATTCTATATTTAATAGGAATGTTTTTTATATAAAGTTCTAGCAGTTGCGTTTTTCGCGTAGCGTATCCGAAGGATAAAAACTTTTTTGTGCGGCAAAAAAGTAGATAATTCTATATAAAGTGCATCAGGTATTCCTTCTAGTTTCCATAAAATGCTTCCTTATGTGCAAAAAATTGGGCTTGTGTAAGAACACAAATCAGCATGTATGTGTTCTCACCAAAGCCCCAAACTTCAAAAATATTAATTCTATTTTACAAAGTATATTTGTTTCAGTATAATCAAGCAATAGGCATTATACTAAAGTTCATAGATTCTATTACTCTAAGTAAAGCATAAGCCGTATCTAATGAAGTAATACATGATATATTATTTTCAGCAGAAGCACGTCTTAATTCTAAACTATCGGAATGAGTATTTTTATCTGTTTTTATAGTATTGATAACATAATCAACCTTTCCAAGTCTTATGGTATCTATTATATTTTCTACTCCTTCATCAGCAATCTTTGAAACTTCTTTTACATATAAACCTTCTTTTTTCAAAAAATCAGCTGTTCCTTTTGTAGCATATATTCCATAACCTATATTAGAAAATCTTTTTGCCATATCTAAAATTTCAGGTTTATTATCATCTGCTATTGTAAAAAGAACATTTCCTTGTAAAGGTATTCTGATTCCGCTTGCTATCAAAGCTTTATACAATGCCTTTTCAAAATTAATATCAAAACCCAAAGCCTCACCAGTACTTTTCATTTCAGGTCCAAGTATAGTATCTACTCTTCTTAATTTAGCAAAAGAGAATACAGGAGCTTTAACAAATACTTTATCAGATTCTTTTTTATACAAATTATTATAACCTTGTTCTCTTAATGATTTGCCAAGTATGCACATAGTAGCAATATTAGCCATTGGAACATTAGTTATTTTACTTAAAAACGGTACAGTTCTGCTGCTTCTAGGATTAACCTCAAGTACATAAACATTATCATCTCTATCAACTATAAATTGTATATTATAAAGACCTATAAAATTAAATCCTTCTCCTATTCTCTTAGTATAATCAATAATACTATCCTTTACTTTTTGAGAAATAGTTTGAGCAGGATATACGCTTATAGAGTCACCAGAGTGAATTCCAGCTCTCTCTATATGCTCCATTACGCCGGGTATAAATACATTATGTTCACTATCAGCAATAGCATCAGTTTCAAGTTCCTTTCCTATAATGTATTTATCAATAAGTATAGGAGCTTTATTGCTCACCTCTTTTACTGCAGTCTCCATATATATTTTCAAAGCAGCATCATTATAAACTATTTCCATAGCACGTCCGCCAAGTACATAACTAGGACGAACCAATACAGGATATCCTATATCTTTTGCTATTGCTAAAGCCTCATCAACTGTTATTGCAGTTTCACCTTTAGGCTGAGGTATATTAAGAGATTTTAACATTTCTTCAAATTCATGTCTGTCTTCTGCTCTGTTAATATTTTCCAAAGAAGTACCAAGTATATTAACTCCATGCTTCACAAGTTTTTCAGATAAATTGATTGCTGTCTGTCCTCCAAACTGTACTATAACTCCTTTAGGTTTCTCAAGCTCTAGAATATGCATAACATCTTCTATAGTTAAAGGTTCAAAATAAAGTTTATCAGATATAGAAAAATCAGTTGAAACAGTTTCCGGATTATTGTTTATTACTATAGCCTCATAACCTGCTTCTCTTATAGTCATAACTGAATGAACTGTGGAATAATCAAACTCTACACCCTGACCAATTCTTATAGGGCCGGAACCAAGAACTATTATACTTTCTTTATCGCTTTTTATAGATTCATTTTCCTTTTCATAAGTGGAATAGAAATAAGGAGTTTCACTTTCAAATTCCCCAGCACAAGTATCAACCATTTTGTATACTGGTACTATATCATTTTCATGTCTTAATTTGTATATATCCATTTCATCAATATTCCAAATTTTAGATATATAACTGTCTGAAAATCCTCTCTCTTTGCATTCTCTTAGAACTTCTATATCCATTTTATTTTTAGATAATTTTTCTTCTAATGAAATTATATTTTTTATTTTATCTAAGAAGAATTTATCTATATGAGTAATATCTATTATATCGTTTATATCTTCTTTACGTCTTAAAAGTTCAGCTATAATAAATATTCTTAAATCATCTCTTAATTCTATACGTTCCCATAATTTTTTAGTAGTATATTCAGAAACATCTTTATGAATAATATGATCACATTTTATTTCAAGAGAACGAACAGCTTTTAAAAATGACTCTTCAAAAGTACGTCCTATACTCATAACTTCGCCTGTAGCTTTCATCTGCGTACCTAATTGTCTGTCGGCATTAGGGAATTTATCAAATGGAAGTCTTGGGAATTTTGTAACTACATAATCAATAGAAGGCTCAAAACATGCAAAACTTTTTTTAGTTATAGGATTAAGTATTTCATCTAAAGTCATGCCTACAGCTATTTTAGCACTGATTTTAGCAATTGGATAACCTGTAGCTTTACTTGCCAAAGCACTTGAACGTGATACTCTAGGATTAACTTCTATTATATAATACTTAAAACTATGAGGATCTAATGCTATCTGTACATTACAGCCTCCGCATATTTTTAATGCTCTTATTATTTTAAGACTTACATTTCTAAGCATTTGACTTTCAATATCGCTTAATGTCTGACAAGGAGCAACAACTATACTATCTCCTGTATGTATTCCAACAGGATCCACATTTTCCATATTACATACCACTATAGCATTGTCATTATTATCACGCATTACCTCATATTCTATTTCTTTGTATCCGGCAATACTTCTTTCAACCAAACATTCATGAACAGGACTTATTTTTAAACCTGTTTCACATATCTCAATTAATTCTTTTTCATTGCGTGCAAATCCGCCTCCTGTACCTCCAAGAGTATAAGCAGGACGTACAACCAAGTGATAACCTATTTTATTTGCAAACTCTATTGCTTCCTCAACGCTATGTACTATAACACTTTCAGGAACTGGCTCATTTATATCATTCATAAGCTGTTTAAAAAGCTCTCTGTCCTCAGCACTATTTATAGCATTCAAATCAGTACCTAATACTTCAACATTATATTCATCTAATATACCGCTATTGGCAAGCTCAACAACTAAATTTAAACCAGTCTGTCCGCCAAGAGAACCTAGTATAGCATCTGGTCTTTCTTTATAAATTATTCTTTTAGCAAAATCTAAATTAATAGGCTCTATATAAACTTTATCAGCTACTGCAGTATCTGTCATTATGGTAGCAGGATTTGAATTTATAAGTACAACCTCATAACCTTCTTCTTTTAAAGACTGACATGCCTGAGTACCTGCATAATCAAATTCAGCAGCCTGTCCTATAATTATAGGGCCAGAACCTATTACTAATATTTTCTTTATATCCGTTCTTTTAGGCATTTTTTACCCCTTCATTCATCATATTAATAAACTTATCAAATAAATACTTACTGTCCTCCGGTCCAGGATTAGATTCTGGGTGATACTGAACAGAGAATACAGGATATTTTTTATGCTTTACTCCCTCACAGCTTCCGTCATTCAAAGATACATGAGTCAAAACTAAGTCAGTATTATGTAAACTTTCTTTTTCAACAGCATAACTGTGATTTTGGCTTGTAATGCTTACTTTATTAGTTTCTAAATCTTTAACAGGGTGATTTCCTCCCCTATGTCCGAATTTTAATTTTATTGTATTAGCACCGCATGCCAAACTTATAAGCTGATGTCCTAAACATATACCAAATATTGGAACCTTTCCTATAAGCTCTTTTATTGTATTAATAGAATCTTTAACATCTTTAGGATCCCCAGGGCCATTGGAAAGCATTATTCCATCTGGATTTAAACTCATTATAGTTTTAGCATCAGTATCATAAGGAACTACTATTAAATCGCAATTTCTTTTACTTAATTCTCTTATTATTCCGAGCTTTGCACCAAAATCTATAAGCACAACTTTTTTTCCTCTATTAGGAATAGGAAATGCATTTTTTGTAGAAACTCTTTTAACATGATCATTCATATATGGAGTTTCTTTAAGCATTTTTACTATATCATCTTTATTTTCTATAGTATCGCTCATTATAGCTTTTAATGTTCCTACTTCTCTAATCTTTTTTGTTATTGCCCTAGTATCAATATTTTCTATAGCAGGTATTCCTTTAAGCCTCAAGAACTCATCTATATTTTCTGCACTCCTAAAATTATTAGGACTTTTACATGCCTCTTTTACTATGAATCCAAATATAGCAGGATTCAAACTTTCAAAATCATCTCTGTTTATACCATAATTACCAATTAGCGGATAAGTCATAACTGCTATTTGTCCGCAATATGATAAATCAGATAAAACTTCTTGATAACCTGTCATAGCTGTATTAAATACTAATTCACCTACTCTAAAATTATCAGAACCAAAACCATAGCCCTCATAATGGCTGCCGTCTTCAAGTATTAAATAACGTTTCAATTTTGCCTTCCTATAATTCTAAATTTTTTTTAGATTTTTCCTTAAAATAAAAAAAAGATTGGAAACTAACTAAAAGCTAATCTCCAATCTTTTTTAAGATTATTACAATGTGCAGCATTTGCACAATCGGTTTCGTTTTTAAATTCTTATAAATCATAATATTTATTTTTTACAAATTTTATTTCCGGCTATTATATCATACATTATTAATATTACAATCATTTTTTATAAAACTAATAATAAAAACTTTTCCAATAAAAATAAAATCCTTGAAAAATTATTGTTTATGCTATATCCTATATCAAATACTATTGACAATAATTATTTTATATTAATCAATAATTATTAAAAAGGAATATATTATGAAAGCATGGAATGGACTTTTAAGAGAATATAAGGAATATTTACCTATAACAGATAAAACCCCATTAATAACCTTACATGAAGGAAATACCCCTTTAATAAAAGCTGAAAAAATAGGAAAAGAACTTGGAGGAATAGAATTATATTTTAAATATGACGGACTTAATCCTACAGGTTCATTTAAAGACAGAGGTATGGTAATGGCTGTTGCTAAAGCACTTGAAGAAGGTTCAAAAGCTATAATGTGTGCTTCTACTGGAAACACTTCTGCATCTGCTGCTGCTTATGCTGCTAGAAGCGGTATACAATGTATAGTAGTTATTCCAGATGGAAACATAGCTTTAGGAAAATTAGCTCAGGCATTAATGTATGGTGCTAAAGTTATAGCTATAAAAGGAAATTTTGATGAGGCTTTAAAGGCTGTTGTTGATATTACAAATAAATATCCTATTACATTAGTAAATTCAATAAACCCTTTCAGACTTCAAGGACAAAAAACTTCTGCATTTGAAATTTGCGATACTTTAGGAAAAGCTCCAGACTATTTAGCTATACCTGTTGGAAATGCTGGAAATATATCTGCTTATTGGATGGGATTTAAAGAATACAAAGAAAACGGCAAAGTATCAAACTTACCTAAAATGATAGGTTTTGAGGCTGAAGGTTCTGCTGCTATAGTACAAAACAGAGTTATAGAAAATCCTCAAACTTTGGCTACTGCTATAAAAATAGGTAATCCTGCTAGCTGGAAACTTGCTGTTAATGCTGCTAATGAATCTAACGGATTTATTGATTCTGTTACAGATGATGAAATATTAGAAGCTTATAAAATGCTTACAAGAGAAGAAGGTATATTTGCTGAGCCTGCTTCTGCTGCTTCTTTAGCTGGTGTTATAAAAACTTATAAAGCTGGAAAATTAAATAAAGGTGATACTGTAGTTTCTGTATTAACAGGTAATGGTCTTAAAGATCCTGATAATGCTATAAAAATTTGCAATGCCCCTATAAAAGTAGATAACAATATTGATGAGATAAGGAAAGCAATAGGAATATAATTATGGATAAATCTAAAAATAATAAATCTAATAAAAAATTAGTAACTTTCAAAATACCTGCTACTTCTGCTAATATTGGTTCAGGATTTGACAGTGTAGGTCTTGCTTTAGATTTATATAATGAAATACATATATACTCAAATGAAGATTCTAAAAAAATAGAATTTGAAATAAGCGGAGAAGGTGAAAACGAGATATCAAAAGACAATAATATGATACTCGATGCCATGAAATTAGTATATAAAAAATTAAAAGCAAAACCTGAAAAAGGATATATTATAAAATGTATAAATAGAATACCTCTTTCACGCGGACTTGGAAGCAGTTCGGCAGCAATCATTGGAGGACTTCTTACTGCAAATTATATTCTTGGAAATAAACTTTCTATTGAAGATGATATATTAAACATGTCTGTTCAATTAGAAGGTCACCCTGATAATGTTTCACCTGCTATACTTGGAGGAATAATATCTGGTGTTGTACGCAAAAATGAAGATTTCAAATATGTAAAAATTAAGCCTCCAAAAAATTTAAAAGCTATAGTAGCTATTCCAAATTTTCATTTAAGCACAGAAATTGCAAGAAATGCTTTGCCTAAAGAAATAAGTTTTCAAGATGCTATATTTAATATTTCAAGAGCAGCACTTCTTACTTCTGCATTATCTTCTAACAGACTTGATTTGCTTGAAGTAGCTACAGATGATAAACTGCATCAAGATTATAGAGCAAAATTTATTCCTGGACTTAAAGAGTTATTTAAACAAGCTAAAGAGTCAGGTGCTTATTCTGTTACTATTAGCGGTGCTGGTTCTTCAATACTTGCTTTAGTTAAAGATGATGAAAAGATAATTAAAAAAGTTTCTAATGCTATGGAAGTTAGCTTCATTAAAAAGAAAATAAAATCAGAAATAAAAGTTTTAAACATACCAACAAAAGGTATTATAATTAAATAAACTTTTACTTACAAATAATAAAGCATGCTGATAATAAAATTAGCATGCTTTTTTATTATATATTTAAAATTTTTAAGTTTGTCAATTTTTTATTGTTCTTTTTCCCGCCGCATACGCTCTGCGGACTTCGTCAAAGTAGCTATATTCTCGACATGCTCGGATACGCTTCGTGAAAACGCAATTGCTAGAACTTTATATTAAAAACATGCCTATTAAATATAGGATATACCCTAAAAATGCAGTCTTTCGCGAAGCGTATCCAAGCCTGTCAAGGATATAGGTTCTTTGTGCCAACACCACTGGCACTCCCTACGGTCGCAAAAGAACTGGGGGTGTTACGAAGTACGCAGAGCGGTGGGGCTAGTCCCCACAAATAACATAAATTTAAAATTGTATTTTTTGAAAAACTCTAAAATTTTCAGTATATAATAATACGCACGTTAAGCGGCTCTATAAATATAATCACAATTATATTTTTAATTTAATTCTTTTATAAAATTTCACTCAGCGTGCGTTAATTTAAATCTTCAAACCTAATAACAACTTGGGCGGGTGCTATATTTTTTATTTAAGCTATAAAATAAATAAAATTTTTATTTCAAATCTAGCTCAAAAACATAAAGGGCGGGGTTTTAAAAAAAATTCTTAACTTAATTTTTCTAAATGCTTAATTGCCCATTCACTCATTAAAATAGAAGGCTGATAAAGTTTAGATTCATCTATTTCAAATTTGCTGTTATGATGAGGTATATTCTTTTCTGTCATTGTAGAAAATAACATAAATGCACCATTAATTTTTTCTCTGTAATCTGCAAAATCTTCGCCTGCCATAGATAAATTATAATGAGATGCTTTTTTAAATCCTAGCCCATTACAAACTTCAATCAGCTCTCCTGCTATTTTTTCATCATTAACTACAGGAGCACCTCTGCGTTCTATTTTTACTTCTGCATTTGCTCTATTAGCTGATGCAATTGAAGTTACTATCTCTTTTATTCTATCAGTAATGAAAGCTCTATTTTCCTCTTTAAAAGTTCTGAAAGTTCCTTCAATACTTACCTCTGTAGGTATTACATTATATTGAGTTCCAGCATGAACCATACATATTGAAATTATAACAGGATCTGTAGCTAATATTTCTCTGCTTTTAATATTGTAAATACCTTGTATTATTTGGCTTGCTGTTAATATAGGATCAATAGAAAGATGAGGATATGCTCCATGTGCACCTTTTCCTTCAATCTTTATAAATACTCTGTCATTAGATGCCATTAAAGGACCTTCTTTAATAACAAACTCTCCGCTAGGTACATCTGCAGCTAAAGTACCAATATGAGTTCCAATTATAGCTTTAACTCCATTAAGTAAACCAGAATTAAGCATATTATGTGCCCCTACTGCCAATTCTTCAGCAGCTTGAAAAACTAATCTTACAGTTCCTTTCAATCTTGATTTATTTTCTGATAAATAATGTGCAGCACCTAAAAGACATGCTGTATGTGCATCATGTCCGCAAGCATGCATATTACCATTCTTAGAAGCGTATTCAAATCCTGTTTCTTCTTGTATAGGTAAAGCGTCAATATCTGCTCTTATAGCTACTATATTATCACCGTTCCCTATATCACAAACTAATCCTGAATCGATTGAAGATTCCTTATAAGAAAGTCCTAATTCTTTTAATTTGTTTATAACATAATTTTTTGTATTGGGAAGTTCTGTACCTACTTCAGGAATTTGATGCAAATCCCTTCTCATAGAAACTATAATATCATTTAATTTTTTATAATCCATATATACACTCTAATAATTATTTTTTATTAGTATATAAATATTAATTATTAAGTCAACAACTAAAAAGTTATTAAATATTTTAACACAAAGTATTTCTATAAAACATTGCTGCTATAAATAACAATAATAATTTCATGTATATACCTAAACAATTATATTTTGTTAAAAATAAATTTATATTTTTGTTTTTATATCTGGGGCTTTGCCCACTGCAAAGCACACAGCGTGCAGCTATGCGTGCTTACGCAACACCCCACTTCTTTTGCGACCGAATGAAATGCCTGCGACCATAGGAAGTCCTTTAGGGTGGAATTGGCACAAAAAACAAAAAAGCCTGCATTTATGGTCTAAATTTAGGATATACCTAAACAAATACAGTTTGTCAGAAATAATTTTTTTAATTTAAAATATTTTCAGGGCTTTGCCCCGAACCCCAGTTCTTTTATTGGTATAAAAGAACCAAAAGAACTGCATTTTAGTATAAATTTAGGATATATCCTATATTTAATAAGTATTTTTAAAATATAAAGTTCTAGACAATTGCGTTTTTCGCTCTGCGTGCCGTAGGCAGCAACTTTTTGTGCGGCAAAAAAGTAGATAACATTTATATAAAGTGTATCAATTGACAAACTCTAAAATTTTCAGTATAAACTAAACTTTAAAAATATAAAATATTTTTAATTAACTTTATATTTATTGAAATTGTTATTTATAAAAATATTCACTATTAGGATTTAATTCTTTCACTTTATTAAAACATTTTACAGCTTCTTCATAATTATCATCATTATAATATAATTTGCCTTGTTCAAGTAAATCGTCATTAGAATTGTTTATAAAAGAGTTATAAATTTCTTTCATACTTTTTTATATAATCCTAACATCTTTATTAATTATATATATTATAATTTTATTTAATTCAATAAATTTATTTTTTAATTTTAATACAAATTATAATAAAAAAGCCCGCCATAAAAATATGACGAGCTATTATTTTTCTTGCTATTATTAAAAATTAATCTTTATAAGGTGATATATCTCTAAGTCTTGCTACTATTTTTTCTATAGCATCAGCAGCATACATTACTTCTTCCATAGTGTTGTCTAAAGAAAAAGAAAATCTTGTAGAACTATGAGCATATTCAAAAGGAACTCCCATAGCCTGAAGTACTGGAGATGGCTCCAATGTACCTGAAGAACATGCACTTCCGCTTGAAGTACATATACCATAACCGTCTAATAATAATAATACTGCCTCACCTTCTATATTTTTAAAACTAATATTAGTAGTGTTGCTTACTCTATTAGCACCCTTACCATTAATTTTTATATCTGTTATTCTTTTAATAACTTCAGCTTCTAAAGTATCTCTCAATTTTGAAGTATGTTCAATAAATTTAGGAAGTTCAGCTTTAACCATAGATGCTGCCTTACCTAAACCTACAATATAAGGAACATTCTCTGTACCTGCTCTTCTTCCTCTTTCCTGATGTCCTCCTGTTTGAACAGTTCTTAACTTAGTACCATTTTTAATGTACAAAGCACCTATTCCTTTAGGAGCATGAATCTTATGACCTGCTATTGTAAGCATATCAATATAAGATTCTTCTTTCATATTAAGAGGCAATTTACCAGCAGCCTGAACAGCATCAACATGAAATACAGCACCAGCACTTTTTACTAATTCGCCTATTTCTTTAATAGGATTAATAACACCAGTTTCATTATTGGCATACATTATAGATACAATTGCAGTGTTTTCATTTAAAGCACTTTTTAATTCGTTTATATCTATATTACCGTCATTATTAACTGATAAATAAGTAACTCTGTATCCATGTCTTTCCAAAGATTTACAAGTTTCTATAACAGCAGGGTGTTCAACTTTTGTAGTTATAATATGGTTCTTTGTAGGATAAGCTTCTATAGTTCCTCTAATAGCCATATTATCGCCTTCACTTCCGCAAGAAACGAAACATACCTCTATAGGTTCGCAGCCTAAAAAATCAGCTACTTGTTCTCTAGCTTTTTCCATTTCTTTATGTACAGCACCAGCTGGACTATACATACTAGAAGGATTAAAATACTGTCCTTTAAAATAAGGAAGCATAGCATCTAATACTTCTTCATACACTCTAGTTGTAGCATTGTTATCAAAATATATTATTTTTTTATCTGACATAAACAACTCCTATCAAACACCTACAACTTCTAAATCATTAGAAACAAGCTCTTTAATTTTAGGTTCTACAAAACCTTTCAAAGTATTTTTTGAAGAAGCACAAGCAGAACAAGCACCTTTAAACTCGATGATAACTTTATTACCATCAACATCTACAAGTCTGCAGCTTCCGCCGTCTGATCTTAACATAGGATTGATAACTTTTTCCAAAGCTTCCTCAATCTTTTTGATTTTTTGAACTGTAGTCATTGGAGCGTTTTTAGCTTCTCTTTCCATTTCTGCCAATTCTTCATTCAAAATATCTTCAATTTTTACTTTACAAGCACCGCATCCGCCGCCTGCTTTAGTATAAAAAGTTACTTCTTCTACTGTTTTTAATTTATTTTCTCTTATAGCTCTTTTTATTTTAGTATCTGTTATACCAAAACATTTACAGATTATAGTACCTTCATCATGCTCATCATCTTCTGTTTTGATTCCTCTGTAATTATTAATGGCTTTTTCCAAAGTTTCCATTCCCATTACAGAACAATGCATTTTTTCTTCAGGAAGTCCGCCTAATTCCTGTGCTATATCTATGTTTGTTATTTTAGCAGCCTCATCAAGAGTTTTTCCTTTTATCATCTCTGTAAGTATACTGCTGCTTGCTATTGCTGAAGCACAGCCAAAAGTTTTAAATTTAGCATCTATTATTTTATCTGTAGCTTTATCTATTCTTAAAGTTAATTTTAAAGCATCACCGCAAACTATACTTCCAGTCATAGCTTCTGCATCAGGATTTTCTATCTCTCCTACATTTCTAGGATTGATAAAATGCTCCTTTACTTTATCTGTATATTCCCACATGTTCCTACCTCCATCTAAGTTAATTATTAACATATAATAAAGTTATACGCTAATTAATAATTGGGATATAAAATAAATATGTTTTTTGATTTTTTATTTATTGATTGAATCTAAAATTTGCTGAATAGCTACTTTACAACCGCCGCAGCCTGTACCAGCTTTAGTTGCATTAGAAACTTCTTCTACTGTTTTTAATTTTTTTGAAATGATAGCATCTCTGATTTGTTTTTCTGTTACAGCCATACAGAAACATATTGTCTTATCTGACATATCCTATTCTCCTATTATCTAATTTGATTTTATTATTTTTGCAGAAAACAGAAAAATATGAATACTCACATTTATCTATTTTACAACCCTCATTGTTAGACCATTATAACATTTTTACAAATAAATATCAAGTGATTTTATAATATGTATTTTATTTTTATAAATTTTTTAGAAAATTAGTATATACCTAAACAATTATATTTTGTCAAAAATAAATTTATATTTTTGTTTTTATATCTGGGGCTTTGCCCCATACCCCAGTTCTTTTATTGGTATAAAAGAACCAAAACAACTGCATTTTTGACCTAAAACTAGGATTTATACAATATTTAATACATATTCTTAAAATATAAAGTTCTAGCAATTGCGTTTTCGCGAAGCGTATCCGAGCTTGTCGAGGATATAGCTACTTTGACGAAGTCCGCAGAGCGTGTGCGGTAAAAAAGTTGATAATATCTATATAAAGTGCATCGGTTGACAAACTTAAAATTTTTTAGTATATACCTAAACAACTATACTTTGTCAAAAGTAAAGTTATATTTTTGTTTTTATATCTGGGGCTTTGCC
>NZ_CALXRM010000058.1 GCF_944390845.1 uncultured Brachyspira sp. | reverse complement strand
ACGAAGAATTAGTTAACACTGTAAACGAAACAATCAATCAGAACAATGCTAAGTACGAAGAATTGATTAATAATTTAGGTTCAAAATTAGATGAGAGCAAAGAAGAATTATCTAATAAAATAGATGAAAAAATCGAACAGAATAACACTAATTATAATAGTGTAATGTTGGAGCAGAATCTTAAAACTTTCAAAGAAATATCCGGTTTGAGAAAAGGTCAGAAAGATTTAGAAGAAAGTTTGAATGAATCTATCAGTCAGAACAATGCCAAATATGATGAATTAATAAATAATTTAAATACTAAATTAGATTCACAGAAAGAAGAACAAACAAGAGTTTTAGAGGAAGAAATATCTAATAAGATAGACGAAAAACTTGAACAAAATAACATTAATTATAATGCTGTAATGTTGGATCAAAATCTTAAAACTTTCAAAGAGATATCAGGTTTAAGAAAAGGTCAGAAAGATTTAGAAGAAAGCGTTAATGAAACTTATGCTAAATATGATAGATTGATTGAAAGTTTAAATAGTAAATTAGATAATCATTCAGAAGAACAAAAAAACTTTATTACTGAAAATGTTAATAATGTATTGAATGAAGCTTTAGATAAAAACGCTTCAAAATATGAAGATTTAATTGCTGAGAGTGAAAGAAAATTTGATGCTGTAATGTTAGAACAAAATCTTAAAACTTTCAAAGAAAATGAAAGCATAAAGAAAAAACAAAAAGATTTTGAAGAAGAAGTTCGTCAGTATTTTGAAAAGAATGATGAAAAATATAATAAAATTAGCGAGCAAATAAATGAGATACTAGAGAAAAGCGGTATTAAATATGATGATTTTATAGAAGAATTAAATCAAAAATTAAATATGCAATTTGATGAGCAGAAAGAATATTTCTCTATAAAAGATAAAGATTTAGATAACAAGTATGAGGCATTTATAAGAAATATTAATGAAATATTAGATAAAAATAATGTTAAATATAATGAATTGGTTTCTAATATCAATAAATATAATACAAGCAGAGTATTAAATTCAAATAGAGTTGCTGATTCTTCTAATTATCATTCTAATGATAGATTGGTTAATTATATAGAAAATAGATTTGATGAAGAAAGTGCTAAAACTTCAAAAAGAATAAAAAAATTAGAAGATAATCAGATAAGAAATGATAAAGAAATTAAAAGAGTAAATAAAAAGGTAAGCGATGTAGCTATAGTATCTGTTTCTATTTTTATAATTGCTGTTATAGTATTCCTTGCTTATCAATTATTATAATGCATTTATGGAGGATTTAAAATTTTATGGATATGTTTGAAGATAAATATAATTCCTCCAATTATGTAGATAAATTTGCTTATGAAAAAGAGTATTTATCATTAGGTTATAAATATATATGCGGTATAGATGAGGTAGGCAGAGGCTGTTTATTTGGCCCTGTTACTGTTGCTGCTGTTATAATGCCTTTAGAATTGGATAATGATACTAATATAGTTAAAGAGAACATAGTAGAAGAAGTTGATGATTCAAAGAAAATATCAGCTAAAAAAAGAGAAGATCTTTATGATAAAATTATAAATAAAGCTTTATGCTACTGTGTTTATTCTGTTGATTCAAAAACTATAGATGAGATAAATATTTATAATGCTACAAAACTTGCTATGATTAAAGCTGTAGAAGGTTTATCTATAAAGCCTGATATTTTATTGATAGACGCTGTAAAATTAGAAACAGATATAAAACAATGCTCCATAACTAAAGGAGATTTTAAATCTTATAGTATAGGATGTGCAAGTATTGTAGCAAAAGTAACCAGAGATAGAATGATGGACGAGCTTCCTGAAGAATATCAAAAATATAAAGTATCAAAGAATAAAGGTTATGGAACCAAAGAGCATATTAAGGCTATAGAAATGTATGGAGCAAGCGATATGCATAGATATTCCTTTGACCCTATAAAATCCAATAATAAGAAAGAAGAAGATAATTTATTGATATAAAATTTATTAATTTCTTATTTTGATAATTATATTTTATTTATAAATTAAAATGTTTTATAAGTTTAATAGAATTATATTTTTTGATAGTTTTTATTTATAATCATTTTCTATAATAATAATTTTTAGTATATACTGAAACAATTTCATTTTGCCGACTACTGCACATTATGTAATATTATCAACTTTTTTGCCACACAAAAAAGTTTTTATCCTTCGGATACGCTTCGCGAAAACGCAATTGCTATAACTTTATATTTTAAGAATATGTATCAAATATGGTATAATACCCTGATTTTAGGTTAAAAATGCAGTTCTTTTGGTTCTTTTATACCAATAAAAGAACTGGGGTATGGGGCAAAGCCCCAGATATAAAAACAAAAATATAAATTTATTTTTGACAAAATATAATTGTTTAGGTATATACTAAGAATTTTTAACTTTGTCAATTTTTTTGTTGTTCTTTTTCACTCCGCATACGCTCTGCGGACTTTGTTAAAGAACCATATATCCTCGATAAACTCGGATACGCTTCGCGAAAGTGTAAATATAAAATTAGTATTAAATCATACTAAAATTGTCTTACATGTAAAATAATTTATTAAATTAAAGCCAAAATGTAGACTTTCGCCGTAGGCGGGCTGTGCCTACTTTTTTGTGGCAATACCACCCTAAAGGACTTCCTATGGTCGCAGGCACTCCTTTCAGTCGCAAAAGAAGTTGGGGTTGTGGCAAAGCCCCAAATATAAAACCAAAACATAAATTTATTTTTGACAAAGTATATTTGTTTAGGTATATATTAGAATTTTAAGAGTTAAGAGAAATTTATAATACTTTTGATAAAAAATGAAAAAATAGTGATAAAAATAAATGGGACTATCTCCCACAAATAGTCCCATTAACTTTAATGAACAAATAACTAATTAATTATTAAAGTAAAAAACTAAAAAACCGATAATTATATACGAAAAAGGAATAATGTTACCCTTGAACGTTTAAAGCACCGCCTGTAATTTTAGGTTCTACTTCGACTGTAGCTGTTTTTTCAGAAAAATTGTTTCTAACAGTTACATTTACCCCGCCTATTGAAGTAACATAAGTATTAGTTGTGTCACTTGTTGTAATAGCTGTAACCATATTTGTAAACTCCTTTTAAAATATAGCTTTGTTCTAATTTTTATTATACAATATTATAAAAAAATAAACAAACATTATTTTTTTATTTTTTTATTTTTTATTTTAGAGTTTATATATAATAATTTTTAGTATGAAAAGTACTAATATTGATTATAAAATTTTATTAATTTATAAAAATATATGTTATAGAAAATAAATATTTGTAGTATATGTTTGAAAGATGTTTATAATTTGATTGTTAATACTTGTTTTTGCTAAATTTTATGATAATATATTTTTTATGAATAAGAATATAAAATTAATAGCAACAGATTTAGACGGAACATTTTTAAATAGTGATAGCGAAATAAGTGATTATAATAAAAATGTTTTTCAATATTTGATGAAAGAAGGTATAGAAATAATACTTTCTACAGGCCGAGCTTTTAATGGTATGCAGCGTTATAAAGAGATAATTAATAATGATAATTATTCTATAGTTTCTAATGGTTCCATGATAGCTGATACTAATGGAAATTTTGTATATAATAAAGTAATAGATGAAAGCTATTCTAAAGCGATAATCGATTTGCGTAAAAAGTATAAAGTATATTTGCATGTTTATAGCGGTGATAAATACATAGTTTCAGAACCTGATTTTTATTATGAAAGATATATAGAAAAAGAAAATATCACAGATACCATAGTAGGACTTGAAAATATTGAAGATTTTAATTTCAGCAAGATGGTATTTATAGGCGATAATGATGAATTATTAAAGCTTCAAAATGAAATAAGATCAAATTTCGATCTTCATACATCGTTTTCGCACCCAAGTTTTTTAGAGATATTGGCTAAAGGAATCAATAAAGGAAGTGCCTTAAAATGGCTATGTGAGAAGAAAGGCATAAATAGGGAAGAAGTGATTGCTTTCGGCGATAATTATAATGATATAGAAATGATTGAGTATGCCGGTGTTGGTGTAGCTATGGGAAATGCTGAAGAAGATGTGAAGAAAAAGGCTGATTATGTAAGTTTAAGCAATAATGAAGACGGAGTAGGAAAATTTTTAAATAATTTCTTAAATTTGAAAATATTTTTATGATTTTTAATATTGAGAGTGTTGACATTTTTTTGTTTTATGGTATATTACTATCAATGTCTATGCGGGAATAACTCAGTTGGTAGAGTTTCTGCTTGCCATGCAGACTGTCGCGGGTTCGAGCCCCGTTTCCCGCTCATCTTGAACCCCAGTAGATGTTTTCTATTGGGGTTCTTTTTTTATATAATTTATTTAATTTTAAAGTTTAAAGGGTATTATTGAAAATGGATATTAAAGATTTAAATTTTGAAACTTCAACTGATGATAAAGATCTAGTTACACTTAACCTTACAATTTCTAAAGAAGCTTATGATAAAGAATTACAAAAACAAATAGAATATTATAAGCCTAGAGTTAATATTAAAGGTTTTAGAATAGGTCATGCTCCTAATAATATTATACTTTCAAGATATAGAGAAGCTTTGGAAGGTGCTACTAATGAGGTTTTAATAGAAGAAGCTTGGAATACTTATCATGATGAAAAAAATGTTAAGGCTTTAGGTACCCCTAAACTTTTAAATTTAGAAAATAAAGAAGACGGCTTACATCTTAGTTATGAATATTATCCTATACCTGAATTTGATTTGCCAGATTTATCTTCAATAAGTGTAGAAAAAAATAAATATTCTGTTGATGATAGCGTAGTAGAAGAAGCTTATAAACTTTCTTTACAAAGATTCTCTCATTTTGATGAAAGTGAATCAAAATCAGAAATAGGCGACAGAGTTCAAGTAAAAATAGAATTCGATGATGAAAATAACAAAAAATACAATAAAGAATTAACAGTAGTTGCAAGCGATGATGAAGATGACAGTATATTCGCTAAAAATGCTGTTGGTGTAAAAAAAGATGATAAAAAACTTCTTACTACTTATGTAGACGGAGCAGAAGCTACTTTAATAATGAATATATTAAAAGTAGAAAAACCAGATATGAAAGATGATTCAAAAGAAGAAGACAGACAAAAAGTAAAAGAATCATTAAAAGATCATTTAGTAAAAAGAGCTGAAGATAAAGCTGACAGCGAACTTATAAATGATACTTTATTCAATAAATTAATAGAATTAGTTAATATAACACTTCCAAAAGGTTATTACGAAGAACAATTACAAATTTCTTTAGATGAGTTTGAAAGAAGTATGTCCAGCAGAGGTATGAGCAAAACTGATTTCTTAATTTCTGTTGCTAAAACTGATGCTGATATCAAAAAAGAATATGAAGAAAGTGTAAGAAAACAAATCACTTTTGATATGATTATGGCTAAACTTGCTGAAACTTATAAAGATTCTATTACAGTAAATGAAGAAAAAGCAAAAGAATATGCTAATAGAATGTATCAGTATCAAAGCTATATGGGACTTTCAAAACGCCCTAAAGAAGAACAGCAAAATATTATTAACTATATAATGCGTGATGCTCAAAATAGAGCAACTTCTGAAGCTATTTTAGATTATGTAAAAGATCATGTTAATGTTACAGAAAAAGATGCTGGTAAATTTAAACCAGAAGAAAATGATGTTTGGGGCGGATATTAATTTATAAATAGTCTTTAGAAACTAAGAGGAAATTATGGATTTGGAGAAAAATTATATGACTATACCTTATGTAATAGAACAGACAAGCAGAGGTGAGCGTTCGTACGATATATATTCAAGACTCTTAAAAGATAGAATTATCTTTTTGGGCGGAGAAATCAATGATGATGTTGCTAATATAGTTATAGCACAGCTTTTATTTTTGGAATCTGCTGATCCTGAAAAAGATATATCTTTATACATAAATAGTCCCGGCGGTGTTGTAACTGCTGCTTTAGGTATGTACGATACTATGCAGTATGTTAAGCCTGATGTTGCTACTTTATGTGTAGGACAGGCTGCTTCAGCTGGTGCTTTACTTCTTGCAGGCGGTGCTAAAGGTAAAAGATTTGCTACTGCTAATTCAAGAATAATGATACACCAACCTTCAGGCGGTTCAAGAGGTATGGTTACTGATATGGAAATACAATTGAAAGAAACTATACGTCTAAAAAGCATACTTAATAATATTATGGCTAATCATACAGGTCAGGATATTAAAAAACTTGAAGCTGATATGGACAGAGATTATTTCATGAGTGCTGATGAAGCTAAAGAATATGGAATAATAGATAAAGTTTTTTCTAGCAGAGAATAATATTAAATTAAATATAATAAATAAAGCTAATATTCTTTAATAAGTTTATTAGCTTTATTTTTTAATTTTTTTATTGCAATAGTTATATTATAATATAAAATATACTATCTTAACTTATTGCAGCTTTAATATTTTGTATAAAATAATATAGTTGAAAATTGGAGAATTATGTCTAAAAAGGGTAATGATAAAAAAGAAGTTTGTTCTTTATGCGGCAGAGAATTAAAAGAATTAAGCAGATATATTGAAGGTAATGAAGGATATTTATGTTCTGATTGTTCTGCTATAGCTAATGATTATTTTAATATACATTCTCAAAACAGAAAAAAAAGCAAAGAACATGAAATAACTATACTTCCTCCAAAGCAAATAAAATCTTTGCTTGATGAATATGTTGTAGGTCAGGATTATGCTAAGAAAGTATTATCTGTAGCAGTTTATAATCATTATAAAAGAATAACTCAAAATATTGAAGATAAAAATGATGTGGAAATAGAAAAGTCTAATGTTCTTTTAATAGGACCTACAGGAAGCGGTAAAACATTATTAGCAAGAACTTTAGCTAAGGCTTTGAATGTACCTTTTGCTATCGCTGATGCTACTACAGTAACTGAAGCTGGTTATGTAGGTGATGATGTAGAGAATATTTTACTTAGACTTATACAAAATGCTGACGGCGATATAAAATTGGCTGAAAAAGGCATAATATATATTGATGAAATAGATAAAATTTCACGTAAAAGTGAATCACGTTCTATAACAAGAGATGTATCAGGTGAAGGAGTACAGCAGGCATTATTAAAAATAGTAGAAGGTACTGTTGCAACTGTTCCTCCTCATGGCGGAAGAAAACACCCTCATCAGGATAATTTACATATAGATACATCTAATATACTTTTCATTTGCGGCGGAGCTTTCATTGACATAGAGAAATCTATTGCAGAGCGTACATCAAAAAAAGGTTTAGGTTTTGCAGCAGAAGTTAATTCTATGGATAATCTCAATTATGATGAGATAATGAAAAGTATTTCAACAGAAGATTTAGTTAAATATGGTCTTATACCAGAGCTTATAGGAAGACTTCCTGTTATAGCTACTTTAGAAGAACTCAAAGAAGAAGAACTTTTAAAGATATTAAAAGAACCTAAAAATGCTTTAACTAAACAATATCAAAAATTATTCTCTTATGATAATATAGAATTAAAAATAGATGATGAGGCATTAAAATCTATAGTTAAAAAGACTATGGAAGAACATACAGGAGCTAGAGGCTTAAGAGCTTTATTTGAACGCGTTATGCTTGATGCTATGTATGATATGCCTACAGACGATAAAGAAAAACAAGTATTTGAATTAAATAAAGAATACGTTGACAGCAAATTAGGTATTACTGCTGAATGATTTTATTTATATCAAGGCAGTTACAAACAATTAAAAAATATTTTACACTAAAAATATAAAATTGTTATCTTACAGTTTTGTTAATTAATAAAAATAAATAATCAAAAATTTTTTTTAGGGGTTTTTAATGTTACCAGTAAATGATTTAAGAAAAGGCGATGCTATAATTTTAGACGGAGAAACTTATTTAGTTGTAGACGCACACTTTCACAGAGCACAGCAAAGAAAAGCAAATGTGAAAACTAAATTAAAAAATATGCTTAAAGGAAATATGATAGAAAAGACTTTCTCATCTACTGAAAGTGTTGAAGAAGCTGATATATCATATAAAAAAGCTCAATATCTTTATGAAGAAGGCAATAATTATATATTTATGATTTTAGATAATTATGAACATGTTCATGTAGATGCTGATATATTGGGCGACAGCAAATATTATTTATTAGACAATAGTGAAGTTGATTTACAATATATCAATGATGAGGTTACAGCAGTACGTTTCCCTATACATGTTATATTAGAGGTTACTTATACAGAACCAGGTTTCAAAGGCGATACTACAGGTTCTACTTTAAAGCCTGCTAAACTTGAAACAGGTATAGAAGTTAATGTTCCTTTATTCATCAATATAGGTGATAAAATTAAAGTTGATACTAGAGATGACAGCTACGTTGAACGCGTAAACAAATAATGTTTTATATAGTTTCTATTATATTAGCTTTATTTATATTAATAACTATATTCTTTGTAAACGTTAATTTTTTAATATATATTGCAATAGCTTTATTTATACTTCATATAATATTTACTAAATCTATTTTTATGACTATAAAAAAGCTATTGCATTTAATTCCTTATTTCTTAGCTATATTAATAATTCAGGCACTTAATTCCAGAGGCGAATATTATAATGTTTTTGGATTTTATATTGATAAAGTAGGTGCTGATTTCACTTTTATTTATTTTATCAGAATAGCTGCAGTTCTTTATTTTTTATCTATTTTCTTTTTGATAATGAAAAAATTAAAAATACCTAATGGATATTTATTTGATGAAATGATTAGAATTAGTATTTTTATGAAAATAGTGAAAAAATCTTTTTTATTAGAGTTTAATAAGATAAGAGATAAAAATAAAGATTTTAAATATAAACTTAATTTAATAAAAAATTTATTAGAGAATGTTTATAATGATTCTTTTAAACTTTATCCTTATGATATATTCATAAACTACTATAGACAATTAAAAAAATAAATTGTACCTAAACAACTATATTTTGTCAATTTTATATTTTGTAAATGTAAATTATAATTTTTTTATAAAATAAAATATTATCTAATATTACCAAAACATGTTTTATTTGTAATACTACTTATTATTTTTTATACAAAATAATAAGTAATCAGCCGCATACTTACAGTACTTCCTTCGGTCGCGTATAGTTGGAATTTGATAAGATGAAACAGTGCCGTGCGGAAAGGTGCCCGCGAAGCGTACCGAGCTTGTTGAGGTAGATCTCGCGGTTGACAAAGTTAAAAATTTTTGGTATATACTAAAAATTTTTAACTTTGTCAATTTTTTGTTGTTCTTTTTCCCGCCGCATACGCTCTGCGGACTTCGTCAAAGAACCAAAAAGTGCAATTATGAAATTAGTACTAAATCATACTAAAATTGTTTTACATGTAATATAAATTATCAATTTAAGCTAAAATATAGCCCTTCGCCGAAGGCGGGCTGTGCCTGCTTCTTTGTGGCACGCCAAAGGCACTTCCTTCGGTCGCAAAAGAAGTGGGGGGGTGGGAGGCAAAGCCACCATAAACAATAAAATTGAAAAACTAAAATTGACAAATTATATTTGTTTAGGTATATATAAAAAATCTATTTTGAAAATTTAGAAATCAGCCAAACTATAAAAGATAAAACTATACTTGCTATAATACTTGTCATCAAAGGAAAAGCAAAAGTAAAATTCTCTCTTTTTATAACTATATCACCCGGAAGTTTTCCAAAAGGAATTTTTATATTAAATAAAAATAATATGCCAATGATTATAAAAATAATGCCTATAACTATAAAAAATTTAGCAATATGAGTATTCATCATTATTCAGACATCTTTTTATTCATTTTTTCTATATCTTTATCATGTCCTGCTATAATAAGTATATCGCCTTCAACCATTGGTTCTTCAGGATCAGGAGTACAATCAACTATTACCTTTTTCTCTCCTAATATGCCGACAGTTTCTTTTTTTATAGCAACAACATTAATTTTGTATTTCTTTCTTAAATCAAGTTCTTTAAAGTTTTTACCAGCAAGTCCTCCATGAACAGGGAATTCTACTATAGAATGATACTCTGTTAAATCATAAAGTAAAACAGTATCTGCCACTTCAAGCTGTTCAGCAATATGTATACCCATAGATTCTTCAGGGCTTACCAAATGTGTTATGCCTATCATGCTAAGTATTGCCTTATGCTTTTCATTTGAATACCTTGCTATAATGTTTTTAACATTCAATTCTTTTAAAAGCAATGCAGTTAATATACTTGTCATCATATCTTCACCTATTGTAAGTATAACCGCATCAAATTTATTTATTTCAATAGCCTCTAAAGCCTCTTTTTGAGTAGAATCCAATCTCATGGCTTGAGTTACATTGTTTTTTATAGCTTCTATTTCATTAATGTCATTGTCTATAGCAAATACTTCAATAGAAGGTTTTGTCATAAGTCTGTTGATTAATGCTTTACCTAAAGTACCAACACCTATAACGGCATACTGCAGCATAATAAATACCTCATAAAATTATAGTGCTTATATTATAGAATAATATAAAATTTTGTCAAAAATATTATTAAATTTAATTACAAATAAAAAATAATTACAATGTATTTACAGAAATATTACATTTTTACACTTTCAAAATGAACAAATTTACAAAAAATTTTAAATTCATATATTTTTATAATTTTTTTTTACATTTTTATTGTGAATTATGTTATATTTATACTAACAAAATAAAAAACAAAGAGGTCATAAATTTATGAAAAAAATAATACTTGTTTTAACTATATTAGCATCTATAGCAGCTGTTTCTTGTAACAGTAAACAAGCTCCAACAATAGGAGATAAACCATTAACATCTAATGTACCAAGCGATGACAAAACAGTAAAAACTGGAACTCCATTATCTCAATGGAATGACAGTGATGCTAACAAATCTATAACAGTAAATGCTTCAGTTGCTGCTAATAACAATACTGGAAACACTCAAACTCCTACAGGATACAATCTATTAGAAAGATTATATTCTACTACTTGGTATCAATCAGAATCAGATTATGATGATGGAAGATTAGAAACAGAAGAAGAATTTGTATTCTTTGATTCAACTTCAAGAATGGTAAAAAGAGAATATGAAAACGGTAAAATTGATGGAAGAGATGAATATTCTACATTAACACATATTAAAGATATAACTATTCCTAATGCTGCAGCTAATAAAGATAGAAATGCATGTATAGTTAGAAATGATGAAAAAGATGGTTTTGGATATGACACAGAATATGAAGGTTATTATTTAGTTGATAGAAATACTTTATATATAGTTGATGGTGATTATGAGGAAGAAGTAATAAGAAAATTAAATGATATAATATCTGGAAATACTCAAAGATATATAGAAGATAAGTTTGTATTATCTACTAAAGCATTATAATTTATAATATACTAAATAAAAAAAGAGTGGCTATTTTTAGCATCTCTTTTTATTTTTCAATATTAAATAAAAAAGGGGCTTAAATTAATTTTTAAGTCCCTTATTTTTTTACTTTTAAAAATCAAAAAATATTAATCATCGTTATTAGCTTGATAATTAAGTTTTACTAAATAATCTATTTTATCTACTACTTTTGTAAAAGGTTTTTCTACGCTAATCAAAGCTCTTTCAACATCATTTCCGTCTTCATCTTCTATATATATGTCATAGTATAATTCTTTGTGATCGTATTCATTTTCAAATGTAAGTCTTATAAATATGAAATTATTAATATTAATTCTATCCATTTTAGGTTCATACTCTAAGCGTTTAATTTCAGTATTTAATAATTCTTTTCCTAAATTCTCTACTATAATTTTGTAAATAGATTCTAGTTCTTTTCTTATATAATGCACATTATTATCAAACATTATAAAAACTCCAATATGATAATTTTTTTAGTATTATAATTATATAAAAATAATTAAATTTGTCAAAATATTTATTGAATAAATTAATATTTATCTAGTATAGATGCTACTTCTTCATCGCCTAATTCTCTTGCAATACTGGCTAGTTCTGCCGCTTTTTTATTAGCTAAATTAGGGTTAGCGTTATTATTAAGAAGCATCAAAGCTATTTCAAAATTGCCGTTTTCTATAGAATATGAAAGTGCTGTCTCTCCATCTTTATCAACAACATTTATATCAGCACCATTTTCAAGTAAAATATTGATCACCTCTGTAGATATATCTCTCATAGAAAATGCTATTAAAGGCGTAATTCCTGAATTATTAGCTTTATTTATATTTGTTGTTTTACATAATATTTTTACGGATTCTATATCATTTGCTATTAAAAGAGGAGTTATTCCTTCATCAGAAACAAGATTTATATTGGCACCATTATCAACTAGAAAAGTAACCACATCAGAATTAGAATTATCAGCAGCAAAGAATAAAGGACTCCAGCCGTTATTATTAACTGCATTAACATCTGCATGGTTCATAACTAAAAGCTCAACTACATTAAAATTACTGTCATATATTCCAATACCTTGTCTTGCCCATATATCTGTGGCATATAAAAGAGCTGTATAATTTCTTTTATTTTTTAAATTAACATCGGCTTTATTTTGTATAAGGGCATTAACTAAATCAGCATATCCATAATAAGAAGCTATCATTAAAGCAGTTGTACCTTCATCAAAAGTTACGCTAAGATCATATTCTGTATCTTCAGAGTTTATTATATTTGTAGTTGGAGATAAAGTGTTATTTACTGATACAGAAAGCAAATCTTTTATTATATCTATACAAGGGTTTCCTTCATATTTTTGTATTGCTTCTTCTAAAGGCATATCCTGAACAATATTATTTTCTACGTATATTTCATCTGTATTTTTTGAATTTTCATCTTCAACATTATTAGTTTTTTGAGAGCATGAAATAATAAATAAAATAGACAATAATACTACTATAATAAATCTCATAAATTATCCCCATACAATTAATTATAAATATATCATAACATATATTTTTATTATATCAATCAATTTCGATATTTTCTATAAAATGATTGCTGTACTTTTCTAAGTATCCTTTATATATTCTGTCCTTATTATCATCTAAATTTAATTGATACATTCTAAATACAACCAAAAAATTTTTAGGCTGCCATAATTCTTCATAGCTATATTTATAAGTCATACCTATTTTTTTCATTACTTCGCCGCTTGCAATATTATTTCTATCATGTGTGGCTGTTATATATTTTACATTATTTCTTTTAAGTTCTTCTATAACTGTTTTTGATGCTTCTGTTATTATGCCTTTGTTCCAATACTCTTTTTTTAATCCGTATCCGAAATCATTATTGTCATTATTGTTTTCAAGATGCACATAACCTATAGGTACATTATCTTCTTTTAAACATACTGCATATCTATAAAAATTATGATTATCATTTGTATCTAAATAAAATTTTTGTAAATGTAATTTAGTTTCTTCTAAACTTTTAAAAGGAAACCAAGGAAGGTATTTATTAACTTCTTCATCAGATAAAATACTGAATAGAGCTTCAGTATCATCAATATTAAATTTTCTTATTATGAGTCTTTGTGTATTCAACATTTTATTTTCCAAATATAATAAATGTATTTTATCAAGAATTAGTTCTTTTGTACATACTTCTTTATTGCCTAATTACATTTGCCCGCCCTATATCCTTTTAGTCTTTTTCCTATTTTCTATATTATTTTTCTTCTTTATTTTTACTGTTATTTTAGCTGCCCGCCCAAAATTTTTTTTTAAATTTATGATGTTTTTACCGCACGCAGAATAAAGCTAAAAATATATATTTATTTATAATTCAAATTTTTCTATATTATAAATTTTATTTACCGTGCGTTAGAAATATTTTAAATTTAAATAAAACTTGGGTGGGTGTTATAATTTCTAATTAAAGCAGAAAATATAATAAAAGTAAAAATTCTAAGTATATCCATAAATATAAAGGGTGGGTATGTAAATAAAATTTCTTAGAATAATTAAATAAAACAATACAAATATAATAACTGCTTTTATAAATGCAGAATTAAAAAATAATTCTCAATGTATTTAGTTATTTAACTATATTGTTATGATTTTCTTTCTATTATATAATTAGCTAATTCTATTAAAATATTTTTAGCATCATTATCAGTATAAGAATCTAAATATTTTACAGCATTATCAATAACTTTTCTGGCTTCTTTTTGAGCCCCTTCAAGTCCGAACTGTTTTACATAAGTTAATTTTCCTTCTTTTTCATCTTTACCAACAGTTTTACCTAAAGTTTCATTGTCAGAAATAACATCAAGTATATCGTCCTGTATTTGAAAAGCAAGACCTATAGCCTCGCCATATTTTGTTATGCTTTCAATATCTTTTCCTTGTGTATTTTCAGAAGCAATAGCACCAAGTCTTATAGCTCCTCTTATCATAGCACCAGTTTTTTTGGCATGAAGTATTTTAAGCATATCAAAGTTAATTTCTTTTTCTTCATAATATAAATCTATAAATTGTCCCATAACCATGCCATTAATACCAGCCGCATAGCTTAATTCAAAAAGTAATTCTCTTAAAGTAGAGTCTTTAACATCTGCTTTTGAAAGTAATTGAAATGCATGAGTTAAAAGCCCGTCACCTACAAGTATAGCATTAGCTTCTCCATATTTTACATGAGTAGTAGGCTTTCCTCTCCTTAAATCATCATTATCCATAGCAGGCAAATCATCATGAACTAAAGAATATGTATGTATAATTTCTAATGACATAGCAGGTATTATAGCTTTTTTATAGTCTCCTCCAAAAAGCTCACATGCTAAACAGGTAAGTATTGGTCTTAATCTTTTTCCTCCTGCATCTAATGGATATTTTAACATTTCTATGAAACTATTTTCTAATTCAATACTGCTTTTTTCAAAAATGGTTTCTAATGTTTTATTGATTTCTTCAAGTCTTATATTCATATATTCTTTAAGATTCATAATTTAATCCTGTTTTTATATTTTCTACCATTATATAGTAAGAAGTAAAAATGTAAAGAATAAAAAATAAAGCTTTCAATATGTGTTTTAATTGAATAAATTATTATTGTAAGAATTTAAATTAATACATTTACTTTTATAGTCTTTTTGTTATAATTTTTTTATGAGAAATATTAACAGAATGAACGATTACTTTGTGCGTTACCTTCTAGGATCTCTTGGTAATGAAGATATACTGGAAAATATAGTAAACTGTGTACTTAAAGATTCAAAATTTGAGGAAATACATAATTTGGAAATAATTAATCCTCATAATCTGCCTGAAAATATTAATCTCAAAGAATCTGTTCTTGATGTGAAAGCAAGAACAAAAGATAATAAAAAGATTATTATAGAGATACAATTATCTGGAAATATAGATTTTGTAAAAAGGATATTTTATTATATATCAAAAAATGTAGTAAGTGAAATTAATGAAAATGAACCTTATGATATTATTAGTCAGGTTATAAGTATTAATTTTGTAAATTTTAATATGGACTTTTATGATGAAGGTAAAGCACACAGATGTTTTAAATTAATAGATACTGAAAATCATAGTGTGTCATTAGATATGATGCAAATGCATATAGTGGAAGTACCAAGATTTATAAAAATTCTTAATAATTCAAATATAGACGATATTAAGAAAAATAAAATATTATCTTGGATAGAGTTTTTTACAGTTAAAGATTTAGATAAAGTTAAAGAAAAATTGAAGGAGGTTAATGATATTATGCCTAAAGTAATAGATAAATATGAAAGATTTATATCAAGTGAAGAAGAAATGGAAGTTTATAATGCTAGAGATGCTTTTTTATACGGTCAAAATGTAATGCTTAAAAAAGAAAGAGAAGAAGGTATAAAAGAAGGAATAGAAAAGGGTATAGAACAAGGTATAGAACAAGGTATAGAACAAGGTATAGAACAAGGAGAAAAAAATAAAGCTGTAAATATAGCTAAAAGTCTTAAAAAATCTGGTTTGGATATTAAGTTTATAAGTGATAATACAGGTTTAAGTATAGAGGAAGTAGAAAAATTATAATAAAAATTATTTATAATTTAGTTTATATTATAGATATTTACAAATAATTTTTGTATAAATAAAAAATCATAATAAGGAAAAAATATGAAAATATTAGTTATAGGTTCTGGTGCTAGAGAACATGCCATTTGTTATAATTTAAGTCAAAATGATAGAGTTACAAAAGTTTATTGTGCTCCTGGTAATGCTGGTACACAGAAAGAAAATAAATGCGAGAATGTGAAAATTTCTACTATAGATGAAATACTAAATTTTGCTAAGAAAGAAAGTATTGATTTGACTATTGTAGGAAGCGAAGAAATGCTAGTTTATGGAATAGTAGATAAGTTTGAAGAAAATGGATTAAAGATATTTGGTCCTAATAAACAAGCTGCTATACTTGAAGGTTCAAAAGCTTATTCAAAAAGTTTTATGAAGAAGTATGGAGTAAAAACTGCTGAATATGAAGTATTTACTGATAATAATAAAGCTAATGAATACTTAGAAAAATGCAGTTATCCTATAGTTGTAAAAGCTAGCGGACTTGCTTTGGGTAAAGGTGTTATAATATGCCAAGATAAACAGGAAGCTAAAAATGCTGTTGAAGATATAATGGTTAAAAAGATTTTTAAAGAGGCTGGTGATGAAGTTGTAATTGAGGAGTTTTTAGAAGGTGTTGAAGCTTCTATACTTTCAGTAACTGACAGTAATGTAATAATACCATTTATATCAGCTAAGGATCATAAAAAAGTAGGTGATAATGATACTGGAAATAATACAGGCGGAATGGGTGTTATTTCTCCTAATCCTTATTATACTAAAGAGGCAGAAGAATTATTCATTAAAGATATATTAGAACCAACATTAAAAGGAATAAAAGCCGAAAAAATGTCTTTTGCAGGTATAATATTCTTTGGTCTTATGATAACCAAAAAAGGCGTATATTTACTTGAGTATAATGTTAGAATGGGAGACCCAGAAACTCAGGCTGTTCTTCAGCTTTTAGATACTGATTATTTATCTATTATAGAATCAGCAATGAAAAGAGAATTATCAACTTTAAATATTAAATGGAAAAATAAACATGCATGCTGTGTAGTAATGGCATCAGGCGGTTATCCTGCTTCTTATAATAAAGGATATAAAATAGAAGGTATTGATAAAATAAATGGAAAATGCTTTATTGCCGGTGCTAAATTAGATGAAAATGCTGATATAGTTACTGACGGCGGACGAGTACTTAATGTTGTAAATATTGCTGACAGTTTGGAAGAAGCAAGAAAATTAACTTATGCTGACATTGAAAAAATAGATTTTAAAGATAAATATTACAGAAAAGACATTGGATTAATAAAGTAAGTATATATACTGAAAATTTTTAACTTTATAAAATAAAATTATTTTTTAGGTTTTGTTTATCATTTTATTGATTAAACAGAACCTAATTTTTATAATATATTTATATTTAAAAAAATTAATACATATTGTTTTACTATTTATAAATACTAAAGAATATTATCAATATTATTTTTTATTGAATTGTTAATATCATTAATAGAGTTAAAGCAATTTTCTAATCTGTAAAATATATATGAATTATTTTTTATCATTTCATTGCTTTTATTTTCATTATTATTGAATTCTATAATTTCATTTTTGAAAAGTTTGGCGCTATTTTCTAAAATACTTGCAATATACTCTACAAATATAAGCATATTATGTTTGTCTTCTGGTCTGTTATATTTCTTTATTAAATATATTATCTGTTCTGCTTCTACAATAAATTTTCTGTTACTTTCTATTAATGAATCAGTAATAGGAGTTCCTTTATATCTAGTTTGATTTTTTTCATGTATTATAATATTGTTTTTTATCATATAAGCTTTAAGCAGGCATTCATATAAGTATATAGAAGTTTCTTCATTATTGATTGCTTTTTTGATTTGATTTATGATTATAGTATCCATTTCTATAAGTTCGCTTATTTTATCCACCATACCTTTATGACTTTCTGTTCTTATAATGAAATGGTCAAATACCCATACTATTGATAAAGCTATAATTATAAATCCAACTCTTGATGAAGCGGACATCAATTTAGGCATATATGGAAATGAAGATATTAATGCAGATATTGTACCGTATATTTTTTTGAAAAATCCGTTTACAGAAGCTAGCGATAATACAAAACATATCCCTATTGCCGGTATAATCATATTGTATGGTATATATCTGAATAATGCAGAAAATATAAATACGCCTATAAAGTTGCCGATTACATTTATTTTTAAATTAATTTTCTGTTCTTCATAAAAATGGTATATCATAATATATGATAATATAGGAAGCCAGTATCCTCTTATAGCAATTTCATCTGGAAGGAAATATCTTACAGTGAATGATATGCACATTATTATGCCCATTTTTAATGAAAATCTAAAATGGCATTTATTGATATTGAATTCTTTTTTTAATCTTATAAATCTTAAATTTAAAAGCTTTTTTATTTCAAAGTCATCTTTTTTATTTTCAAACATATTTGATAATATTTTTTTTAATTTTCCTGAGGCATATACCCATTCATAATTACTTTTTTCATCGCTTAAACTATAATTATCATTAAAGTAATTGATAGCATTTATTATACTATTGAATTCTTTTTCATGTTTTGATATATCGCTTTTTAAAAGATTGGATATTCTATCGAGTATTTTGGATATTTGCTTAAAGTATTCTAAATCATCTTTTGTTAATTTATTTATATTCTTATATTCTTTATCTATAAGCTGATTTATATCTTCAAAAAATAATACCAATTCAAAATGATTAATATTTCTATTATTCATAATGCCATGTCTTTTTAATGAATCTACATATATAGCAGAAGTGTATGTATTTATTAAAGAAAATAACTGATCTTTTTCTAAAGGCTTATTATTATATAATAATGATAATTTTTTATTAATTAATTGTATAGTTTTACATGCCAAACTATTTGATAATTTATTTTTTGTAATCAGTTTATTAATGTATAAAAATATAAATACTATTAGTAATGCTGTTAATATAGCTTCCATTCTTTATGTATATTAGATATTGGTATATTGTATGCCTGTAATAATACATAGGTGAATCCATATATAAAATAGCTTCTAGGTACAAAATCATCAGATAATAAAAACACTATAGAAAAAGGAACTATAAAATTCAGAACTATAGTAAAAAATATATTCTGTTCAGCTATAGTGGCAAGGAAACCTAATAGAAGTATTCTAAACGCTACAGTTGGAAAAGATGATACAGTAAAACTTTGTCGCATTAAGGCACATATAAATATACAAACTACACCTATAGTAGAATTCTCTCTGCCGTATAATCTTGATGACATTACCAGTATAAATAAACCTACTAATACGCTTGGTATAAAGTCAATAGCTCTTTTTATGAATGCTATTAATATTTCTTTTTGTTTTTGATAAGAATACCTATTTATAAAAAGCATTGAATTTTATTAAAATTTTTATTATAATTTATATTAGGAAACTATATTATAAATATAAAAATAGTCAATAAATAATTTTTAGTAATTGTCGATATTAAAAACGATATACTTTAAGTGTCGGGAGTTAATTATGCCACCTGTAATCATAGAACATGAGGAATATCCATCAGTAGTAGTTATTGAATATAATAGTATATACAGAAATGAATTACAAAATTTTATACATAATATAAAAATAAAAGATAATAAAGAAGAAGTTTATACAGATCCTTATTTTAATAAAATAATTCATACTAATAATACTAATATAGGGCTATTAACTATAGATGGCAGAATAAATGGTTATTATTATATAAATAAAGAAGGTGTATTAAAATATATATATATGAATTATCCTTATAGAAGGAATGGTTTTGCTAAATTACTTTTAACACATGCTATTAAAGCAAATCCAAATATTCAGTTTGAGAAGAATTCTAATCAGGCTTATACTAGATTGATTGGTTCTCCAATATTTGAGGATATAATGAAAGGAAATTCTGCTGATGGCGGTGCTGATAATGGGGGCGGATTTGATACATTTGAAGACCTCAGCGGCGGCGGCAGCAAAGAAGGAGAACTTACTCTATTTTAACATTGAAAAAGTTCCTATATTTAATTATTTTATTAATATCTCTTTTATTAATGTCTTGTTCGCATAATATTTCTTCATTAAAAGAAGAAAGTGTTTATGTTGAAAAAATAAAAGTATATAAACTCATTAGTATGTATACATATATAGATATTACCATTAGTATAGATGATTATAAGGTATTTGGAAAATCAGCTATTAATGATTATTGGGCTAACTGTCAGATAGATGGAGATTTAATTTCCCTAGATATGATAAAAACTACAAGAAAAACGGATAATGCTGAAAAAAGAAGAATAGAAGGCGATTATTTATCTATACTTCAAACTGCCCGTGCATTTAAAATAGAAGATAATAAACTCATAATATATACAACTTTTATAGATGAGCCTCTTATATATGAAGAATTTGGTGAAATAGAGAAGCCTCAATTTTAATATAACTTTTATTTTTAACTAAATTATTATTATAAAATATTTTAATAAACTATTTTTAGTATATACCTAAACAAATATATTTTGTCAAAAATAAATTTATGTTTTGGTTTTATATTTGGGGCTTTGCCCACTGCGAAGCACACAGAGTGCATATCTGCGTGCTTACGCAACACCCCACTTCTTTTGCGACCGAAGGAAGTACTGTAAGTATTGCCACAAAGAAGCTATATCCTCGACAGGCTCGGATACGCTTCGCGAAAGGCTACATTTTGGCTTTAATTTAATAAATTATTTTACATGTAAGACAATTTTAGTATGATTTAGTACTAATTCTATTCTTGCACTTTTTGCAACTTTGACGAAGTCCGCAGAGCGTGTGCGGCGTGAAAAAGTTGACTAAAAAAAATGACAAACTCTAAAATTTTTAGTATATATTAATTTTTATTTATAAAGCAATTCAATTCTATGTTTTTTCAAAAAAATTATTAAAAATATGCACAGGAGCCAGACATATTGCATTAAGTATTCCTTAGTTTTTTAAAGTATAACATAGGTGTATCATAATTT
>NZ_CALXRM010000057.1 GCF_944390845.1 uncultured Brachyspira sp. | reverse complement strand
TAGCATTAGCAGAGAACTTTCATCTGTTTGAAAATTGACAAAAGATATTTGTTTAGGTATATACTGAAAATTTTTAACTTTGTCATTTTTTTAGTCAACTTTTTCCCGCCGCACACGCTCTGCGGACTTCGTCAAAGTTGCAAAAACTGCAAGGATAGAATTAGTACTAAATCATACTAAAATTATCTTATATATATAACCTATTAAATAAAAACCTATATAGCTTCTTTGGGCCACCACCGAGTAGGTGCCTAATCGGCAAAAGAAGTGTGGGCTGCACGCTGTGTACTTCGTAAGGGCAAAGCCACATATATTAAAAAGAAAATATAATTTTAATTTTGACAAAATATAGTTGTTTAGGTATATACTGAAACGATTTCATTTTGCTGACTACTACACATTATATAATTGTTATCAACTTTTTTGCCGCACAAAAAAGTTGCTGCCTACGGCACGCAGAGCGAAAAACGCAATTGCTAGAACTTTATATTTTAAGAATATCTATCAAATATGGTGTAATACCCTAATTTTAGGTTAAAAATGCAGTCTTTCGCGATAGCGTATCCGAGCCTGTCGAGGATATAGGTTCTTTGTGCCACGCCACAGGCACTCCTTTCAGTCGCAAAAGAACTGGGGGAGTGGTGGAAAAGCCACCACAAACAATAAAAATATATACTGAAAAATTAAATATTAATAATTAAATATTCTTTTTGAAGTGTTATTTATAAAATGTATTATAGATTCATCTTCTGGTTCATTGATTTTATAATATTCTAATAATTTTTGATATTCTCTTTTTATTGTGTTTATTATTTCTTTTTTATACTTTTTATTATTTTTTAAAATATTTTCTAAATATGCAATTGTATTTCTTATTTGATGAGTATTTTTATTTGAACAGCTTTCTACAAATTCATTTATATAAATATTGAATATATTATCATTTTCTAAAGTATTTAGAGATAAAATATATAATATAGTAGAGTTTCTATTATTAATAAATATATCAAATTCTTTAAAATCTATTAAATTATTTTTATGCATATATAAAGCCATATCAATAAGAAGTCTGTAATTATTTGTTTTATTTTCTTCATCAGATAATTTTTTATAATATTCCAATGCTGATTTGATTTCATCTGTCCAATCAAAAATTTCTTTTTTAAAATTGCCTACGTACAAATTTGTGTCTGAATGAACTTTTAAATATAAAACTTTAACATAAGAATCTATAATATCTTGATTTTGAAATGCATCTTTTATATGTTTTTCTATATTTTTATAATTATGATTATCTAATAAATAAACAAGTTTTAATTTATAATTTTCATCTTTTTCTAAATTGTGTAAATTATATAGTTCATTTAAATACTGTTCTTCCAATGACTTGTATTTATGCATTGTTGTTATAATACTTTGTTTATTTATAATATTATCTTCTTTTTTATTATTTAATATATCATAATAGTATTTAATTAAGTCATCAATTTCAAATTTTAATCTTAACCCAAAGGAACCCATATTATAATCAAGAGATGTTTCCAAAGCCCAATTTTCATAATAATCAACAAAATTATCATAACAAGTTATAAAAGGCTCTTCATAGAACTCATCATCATAATAAACAACTTTTCCTATATTTTCTCCTGTTACTATTAAACCTATAGAAGAAGAACAACCCAAAGTTCCGAACCTTAATATTCCATAATATTCAAAGTCTGTATTTTCTATATCATTAGCATTTCCTTCATTGACTTTTTTTGAATACTCTATCATCAAATCAATTCTGTTATCATATTTCAAATAATCAAAATACATATCTTCAAATTTATCCATACTGTAGCCATGACAAGCCCCTCCGTTTCCGACTTCTGTTATGAACCAAAAATAATCTTCCGGAAGTTTGAATTCATATTTATTTTCTAATTCTATAACTTTATTTTTATTTATAGGGGGATTTAATTTATATTTATGACTTTCTGATGCAAATTGTTTGAAGTTTTTATCTGTTTCTTTGCATTTATTTAGGAGATTTAAAATATTTTGTTTTCTTTCATTATTGAGTTTTTTATTTATATTGATCATTCATTAATTATACATTTTGAATACATAAAGTCAAATTATAAAATTAATCTGTTTGACTTTATCATATATTTTGTTATAATAAAGTCAACTGTACCGCAGGGCTTACCTTTGGTAGCTCACTCTGCGGGCTTTTTTATTTATGAAGAATTATAATAAACCAGCTTTGTCAATTAATGATCAAATAAAATTACTTCAATCTAGAGGCTTAATAATAAAAGATATAAATTATGCTACGAAAGTTTTAGAAAAATTAAATTATTATAATTTTAGCGGATATATTTATATATTTGAAAATAAATCAACTACAAGAACTCATAATTTTTTAAATAAAACCACTTTTGAAGAAGTCTTTGAAGTTTTTAAATATGATGTACAATTAAGACAACTTTTATTTTCTTGTATTTCTTATATAGAAATATATATGAGAAATATTATAGCTAGAAATTTTTTAGATGTATATAATAATGATCCATTTGCTAATTATAATTTATTAAATTATAATAACGTAAATAGTGAAATAAATAAAGAAGTTTTACGATCAAAAGAAATATTTATTAATCACTATAAAAGAGAATATTTAGATTATCCTAAAATACCAATTTAGATAAGTGTAGAAATAATGAGTTTAGGTACATTATCAAAATTTTATTCTTCTTCTGAAAAAAAATTACAAATTTTAATAACTAATAATATGAATTTGTATCATTTAAAATATTTAAAAAGTTGGTTATTTGCTATAACCGAAATAAGAAATAGATCTGTACATCATTCAAGAATTTTATGTAGGCAATTATTAAATCCTCCAATTATACCTAAAAATATTGTACTGAATAGTAATTATAATTGGAATTCAATTTCAAATTCTTATTTATTTAATTTTATAGTAACATTGGAATACATTGTTAAGGTTTCTAGTATTTATACAGAATTTACATTACCAATTATTCAAAATTTATATGATATGATTAATAATATATCAAATAATAGAATATTAAAGAATAAACCAGTAATAAATGATATAGGTATAATAAATAATTGGAAAGGTGATTTATTTTTCTGTTAATATATTTATTTACTCACAAATCATAATACCGCCTTCATATTTCAATGCCTTTGCTGATACAAGATCCTTTTTGCTTAAAGCATTTTCGCTATGAAGTTTGCATTTTAAATATTCAGCACTTGTTCCTATATAATTACTATCGCCCAAATCTTTTTCTATTACTATTTTTAAATTTCTTCCTTCAGCATTTTTGTAATATGAATCTTTAAGCTTATTATTTAAATCATTTAATATTTTAGCTCTTTTTAATTTAGTTCTGTATCCAACTTGACCGTCCATTTTTGATGAAGGTGTATTTTCTCTGTTTGAATATCTAAATATGTGAATCTTTATGAATTTTGATTTTTCGCATAAATCATAAGTATCATTAAAATCGTCATTATCTTCATGCGGGAATCCTACCATTACATCACTGCTAATAGCCATATTTGAATTAATTTTGTATAATTTTTCAGTTATATTTAAATAATCTTCTCTTGTGTATCTTCTGTTCATAAGTTTTAGTATTTTGCTGCTCCCTGATTGTAAAGGTATATGAGTATGAGGACATAATACATCATCATTTTGAAATAAACTTATAAGTTCATCATCAAAATAAAGAGGCTCTACAGATGAAAGTCTTATTCTTATTCCATATTTTGATGAATGTTCTAATATGTTTTGAAGTATTTTTGTGAATTTTACTTCATTATTATAGTTGTATGAACCAAGATTTAAGCCAGTAAGAACTATTTCTTTATAATTGTAATCATTGGCCATTTTTATAGCATCATAAATTTTTGAAGGCTCAACACTTCTGTGACTTCCGCGTACTCTTGATACTATACAATAAGTACAAAATACTTCGCATCCGTCCTGTATTTTTAAATATGCTCTGCTTTGCTCTTGAGGAAAAAATATAGGATTTTTAAACTCAGTAGAGTTGTTGTTATGCATAGTATTGAATATTATTTCAGATGCTTCTTCTTTTTTATCATTTGGTATGAGAACAATATTATCTTTAATAATAGAAGAATCTCTATCTTTTTTTGATACATAACATCCGATTAAGAATATCTTTTTTTGAGATAAGTCGCCAAGTTTTTCTAAATAAGCCATGAGTTTTTTATCACTATCATTAGTAACAGTGCATGTATTTACAGCTATTGCATCAGCATTATCTAATTCGGTGATATTGGCACCCATATTTTTTAATTCATAAGATATTTTTTCACTTTCGTATTGATTTAGTCTGCATCCAAAAGTATGTATATGTATATTCATATTATTCTCTTAAATAAATAGTATTAATTCTTTATTAGTATATATTAAAAGTGATAATAACTCAAACATATTTTAAAAAATGATTAATTAACATAATAAATTTGTTGTTAAAGTTCTATAAATTCCGATTAACATAATAAGATATTTTTTTATTTTTCCTACTTGCGGTATTTTATAATTATGTTAATATAATTATGTTTATTAAAATGCGAGTATAGTATTAACATATATTATTAATATTTAAATAATAAAAGAATTTAATTTCTATTATATATAGCAAGGGAGTGTATAGAATGAATCCTAACTATCGAATAGAGTTGGCTGATAATAATAAAGGGAGAGAAAAAATGACATTTAATAATGCATCTTCATTAGATAACACAATAATCAAAGTAATAGGTGTAGGTAATGGCGGATGTAATGCAGTAAATAGAATGATAGAAGAAGGCTTAGAAAATGTTGAATTTATAGCAATGAATACAGATGCCCAAGCTCTTTCCCGTTCTAATGCTCCTACTAGAGTTGTTTTAGGAGACAGAGTAACTCAAGGTTTAGGTGCAGGTACAGACCCGGAAAGAGGTGCTGAAGCTGCAAGAGAAGATATTGCTAGAATAGAAGAACTTGTAAGCGGTGCTAATTTAGTATTTATTGCAAGCAGTTTCGGAGGCGGTACAGGAACAGGAGCAAGCCCAGTAGTTGCTGAAGCTGCTAAAAAAGCAGGAGCTTTAACTATTGGTGTAGTTACTAAACCTTTTGATTATGAAGGCAAATTAAAAATGAGCCGTGCTGAATCAGGCATAGATAAAATGCTTACAGTAGTGGATTCTCTTATTATAATACCTAATGAAAACCTATATGATATGGTTGATATGGATAATTACAGCTATGAACAGGCTTTATCTGTTGTAGATGATATACTTCGTCAAGGCGTACAAGGTATTTCTGATATAATCACTCAAACAGGATTTATCAATGTAGACTTTGCCGATGTAAAAACTATGATATCTCTTTCTAATGGAAGAGCCCATTTAGGTATAGGTGTAGGTAAGGGTGACGAAAGACTTCAAAAAGCTATTACTAATGCATTTGAAAATCCTCTTTTAGATGTTTCTAGTATCAAAAATGCTAGAGGTATACTTGCTAATATAGTTTGTCCTAAAGACTTTGCTATGAGAGAATACAGAGAAGCTAGCAAAATTATCAATAATTATGCTAATGAAAATGCTAATATAAAAATTGGTGTTTGCCCTAAAGAAGATATAAAAGATGAAATTATAGTTACTATAGTAGCTACTGGTTTTGATGCTAATGCTAAAAACGATTCTGATAATAAAGATGTTGATGGGAATGCTAATGACAGATTTAATATAAATAGAAGTTTAAATAGTTCATCTAATACTGCTTCTAAAATAAATAATAGCAGTACTTCAAATGAAACAACTAATAAATCAGAAAATATTGTAGTTGATATGGTTGAAACTAAAAAAGTAGAAGAAGTACAGAAAGTTGAAACTCCTAAAGCAGCATTAAATCCTTTTATTGATAAAAAAGTTACTGAAACTGTAGTGCCATCTAATAATAAAGCAGAAAATATAAGTGAAATAGATGATATTAATACAATAGTAAAAGAACCTGAAGAAGAAAAAGAAGTAGAACTTGGAGCTGCAAGTGTTAAGACAGAGGAAATAAAAGCTGTTGAAAAAGTTCAAGTTGCAGAAGAACCAAAAGCTGCTGCTGAAGTACATAAAACTGAAGAAATAAAAGAGATAAGAGAAGAAAAAGCTGAAGTAAAACCTGTTGTATCAGAAGTTAAAACTGCTGAAACTAAGACAGAGAGTAGAGTTGTAGAAAATAGACCTATAGAGAATAAAATTGTAGAAACAAGAGCTGCAGCAGAAGAAAAAGTAGTATACGAAGAAAGAGCAGAGGAAGAAGATTATAGTTTTGAAAATAAAATTAAAAATCTTAGAAAACCTCTTATAACTAAATCAACTAGATTTAATAATGAACATTATGCTGCAGAAGAATTATCAGCTAATGATAACTCTAATGTACATAATGATGATACTGTAGAGAGATTTAATAGAACTATAGTTAATAATAATCAAAATGCTGCAGAAGATAGTTTAAGATATGAAACAAGAAATTCTACTATACATAATAGAGCAGTAGAAAAAATATCAGAAGAAATGCGTTTTGAGGACGAAGAAAAAACTAATCATCCTCATTCAGATTATAGAAGACCTTTTGATATAGTTTCCGATGATTATATGGACAAACATAATAAATTAGGTTCCAAAATAGGAATATTTGGGGAATCATCTGTGACTGAAACAGATTTAGAGAAACCTGCCTTTTTAAGACGTCAAATACAGGCAAGAAATACTATGAGATAAGGTGTTATTTTTAATATGAAGAAAAATATTTTTGGTAAAAGATTCCTTCTAAGTCTTTTTATCTTTTGTATATGTAGTTTTATAGCTTTCTCTCAAAATACTGTAGAAAATGCTTTGAAACTATACGATACAAGAAATTATGAAGATTCTATCAATATGTTGGAATCGATTAATGTTAAACCCAGCGATTTAGATGCTTATCTTTTGCTTATAGATAATTATATAAAGCTTAATAATTTTTCTATGGCTGAAACTTTAATAACAGATGCTCAGCGTTATCATTCAAAGAATTATAGACTTTTTGAAAGAAAATTAACTATAGAATTAATTAATAATAGAAATTCTGAAGCAAGAACTACAGTTAATACAATAAAAAATTTAGACAGTAAGAACTATTTAGCTAATTATGCAGAAGGTGTTCTTAGTGAAAGAGCTGGATATTATAAAACAGCTTTAAGTATGTATGAAAGAGCTAGAGTTATAGACAGAGTAAGACCAGAGGCTACAGTTGCTTTAGGTTATTTATATTTAGCTAATGGCAGCAATGAAACAGCATTAAATCTATTCAATGAAAATGTAACTAATAATCCTAGAATGGCTGAGTCTTATTATCATGTTGCTAATTATTATTATTTGAATAAAGATTATAATCATGCTTTAGATGAAGTAAATAATTCTCTATTCTATTATACAAATTATAATGATGCTAAAATATTACAGGCTAATATATATTTGGCATTAAAAAGATATGATGATGCTATTGGTATATTAGAGTACATGCCTGATACAAGTTTTAAAAATAATGATAAATATTATTATATAGGCAGTGTTTATGAAGGAGCTCATAATTATGTAAGAGCTAAAAATGCTTACATAAATTATTTGAGAGCTAAGCCGGAAGATGAACTTGGAAGATTAGCTTATGAAAGAGTGCTTCTTCATACAAATCCTACTGTTGATTATGAAAGAGACAGAGCTGCTTTATATTATGGAAATTTAGCATCTTATTATACTAGACTTGCTGATACTGTTAGATCTCAGGCATATTTAAAACATATGTTAAGATTGAATCCTGCAAATACTTATTCAAGATTAATGCTATCAGATGTTTATAGAAGAATGGGATTGGAAGAAAAGTCTTTGGAAGAATTAGAGATAGCTAAAAATGTTAATCCTTCAGAAAAATCTATTATCTATAAATATGATAGTTATAAAAGAAAATTAGATAAAAATATAGTATCAAAATCTTGGGGTATAGATCAATATAATATAGATATGCCAGGTTTTACAGTTGCTATATCTGATACAATTACAGCACAAAAAGATAGTCCGATGTTTTTGAATACTTCTCTATATCAGACATTATCTTATGTACTTCCTCAATTTGGAAGATTTAAAGTATTAGATATGTATACAAATTACTATGAAACTAGAGATTTATACAGAGAATTACATTCAAGAAATGTTGATTATTTCTTAAGAGGTTCAACTTTCCAAAATGCTGATACATTTACTATTATGTTGGATTTAGTAGATGTAAAAAGTGAAAAGGTTGTTACTAACTTTACAGTTATGACTAAAGGCAGAGAAAAAATAATGGGTGCTGCAGTTATGGCAGGAAGAGTTATAAATAATTCAATACCTTTCTATGCTAAGGTAATAAAGATTCATAATGACAATATATATATTAATGCTGGTAAATTACAAGGCATTACTAATAATATGAATCTTATTATTTATAATACAACAACTCCTAGAACTGATTTAGCTACTAAAGGTTATAACAGTGCTATAGGTATGATAAAAGTTATAACAGCTGATGAGAATGTATCTTTGGCTAAGCTTATTGATGGAAGATTATTGAATACTATTAATTTAAATCAAATAGTTATGCCTTATATAACAAATAGATCAGCAACACAAAGTACAAATACAAATATATAATTTATTTTGAATTAGTAATTTAAAATCATACAATGGAAAGAAATATTATAGGCGTATATGGACTTATATGTTCAGGCAAAAGTTCTTTTTCTAAAATGCTTGCCGAAGAAATGAATGCTCTATATATAGATGCAGATTCTATAGGGCATGAAGCTTTGATTAATAATAAAGATAATATAGTTAAAGAATTTTCAGCTGAAATATTAGATGAAAATAATAATATAGACAGAAAGAAATTAGGTTCTATAGTATTTAGCAATTTAAAAAAATTGAAAAGACTTGAAGAACTTAATTATCCGTATATAGAAAATAGGGTAAAACAATTAATAGATTCCACTGATAAAAATGTTGTTATAGAAGCGGCACTTATTATGAGAAGTAAAATTCGCTTTATGTGTACAAGTTTGATATATGTAAATGCAAGGACTTCCGACATCATAAGCAGAATGAAAAAAAGCAGAAATATTTCTGAGCATGAAGCTAGAAAGAGGCTAAAAATGCAAAGAGATGTTAAAAATAATAAGCTCAATGCCGATATTCTAATAAACAACATGAAGGATTATAATAACTTAATTATAATCTCAAAAAAATTAGGAAGGCATTATGGAGTTAAATCAAAACACAGAAGAAAAAGGCACTTCTATTAATAATAGTCAATTTGGCAAAAGAAAGACACTCTATATAGTTAATTTTACACCTATAAGATTGTTGGTATTCTCTATTAGTGCTGTTGCTTTAATATTATTTATATTTGTATTAGGTTTTCATTTGGGCGGTTCAAAACCTGTACATGCTAGCAACACTGCAAATGAATCTATAGAGGCATTAATGAGAGGTGCAGAAGAATCTGAAAACATGATGACTGAAAACAGTGCAGCTGATGTACCTGAAAATAATGCAGTTGCTTTAAATGAATATGACAGTTCAAGTATCATAAGAGAAGGCAATACTTCTGCTGACAGATATAATGAGTATACTCAAAATTTAGCTTCAGAATTAGATGCTATTAATGAAGATATAAAAGTAAAAGAAACAGCTGGTCAGGCCCCTAATTCAACATATACTCCTCCTCAGCAATTAGCTAGTGTAGCTCCTAAGAAAACAACTGCAAGTACTTCTACTTCTACAACAAGAGTACCATATACTAGATCTTCTTCAGAGAATTCTATATATTTTATACAAGTTGCAGTTGGTTATGATAAAGATAATACATACTCTGCTAGAGATTATTTAAAAACTAAATTCCCAAAAACTTTCATTAAAGAAGAATCAATGGATGACGGCAAAGTTATGTATAAATTAAAAATAGGAAGATATGAAACTAGGGAAGAAGCTCAAAAGGCTTTAGCTGAAATAAAGAAAATTCCAGCTTATAAAGATAGTTATATTTATTCCGATAAGAAAGTAAGTTAAATAAAAATATCCTAAAAGTTATAGTGGTGCCCTCATAAAGATATTATTATTTTTATGAGGGCATTACTATTTTTATACTATTTGTTCAAACTGTGTATTTTTTGATTCTTGATTATTTATTTCAATGATTTCTTTGTTATATTCTTTTTCATCACTATCATAATATGAGGCAGTTATTGATAAAGTTTCAGTATCTTCTTTTGAGAAATATCCCATTATCATAGCTGATTTATATATTATATCTTTTTGGACATTTTTTATATTATCATAAATTTCTAAATATCCGAATGGTCCCTTATTGTAATTTGGTTTTAATGTAATACAATTTTTTCTTACTCTTTTTTCTAAGGCATTATTTTCTTTTTCATTTCTTCCAAGTAATAGTTTAGTATTTTTATCTATTCTTACATGTCTTCCTATTGCTAAATACTGCATAAGTTCAATATTAAGTATTTCCTTTCCATTATTAGCAATAAGATCATTATATCTTCTAGCATAACCTTTATCTACTATAGCACAGCCTGCACCTGCTGGAATAGGGTAGTCAGTAATTCCGAATTCTTCTGCTAATTTCATTTGAACATGTCTTGATCTTCCGTATATATCATATAAATGTTCTCTGTTTATTAATCCTTCTTCTTCAGCCTTTGTTATAGGTAAAAGTTTTGCTGATAATGGTCTTAATAATTTGCCTTCAAGTCCGCTTTCTCTTATAGCATTTATTAAGTCTTGTGATTTCTGACTCATTGGTCTTTGTCCATTAACTTCTCCAGTAGCTATAAAATCGTAACCTTCTTCTTCCATAATTTTTTTAGCAGTTTTTAGCATTAATATATGGCAGTCCAAACATGGATTGATTGCACTTCCATATCCATATTTAGGATTCAAAAACATATCCAAATAAACATCTTTTAATGATACAAATCTTATTGGTATATTAAGAAAGTCAGCAGCCTTTTTGGCAGGATCTTCACTGTATATGTCAAGCAATTCTTCTTTTATAACTGCATATTCTAATCCAGTGACAAATCTTAAAGCAAGTACATCAATATTTTCTCTTTTTAGAATAGCTCCTACAAGCATACTATCTAGTCCGCCTGATAATAGTAAAATAGCTTTTGCCTTTTTATCGCTCATCAATATTTCCTTAATTTATAAATTGTTTTTATAATATAACCAAACAACTATATTTTGTCAAAAATAAATTTATATTTTTGTTTTTATATCTGGGGCTTTGCCCCATACCCCAGTTCTTTTATTGGTATAAAAGAACCAAAAAAACTGCATTTTTAGTCTAAATCTAGGTTATACCATACATTTAATACATATATTTTTAATATAAAGTTCTAGCAATTGCGTTTTTTGCAACTTTTTTGTGCGGCAAAAAAGTTGATAATATTACATAATGTGCAGTAGTCGGCAAAATGAAATCGTTTCAGTATATACTGAAAATTTTTAACTTTGTCATTTTTTAGTCAACTTTTTCCCGCCGCATACGCTCTGCGGACTTCGTCAAAGAACCTTATATCCTCGACAGGCTCGGATACGCTTCGCGAAAGTGCAAGTATAAAATTAGTAAAAAATCATACTAAGATTGTCTTACATGTAAGATAATCTTAGTAAATTTAATATAAAATATAGCCCTTCGCTGAAGGCGGGCTGTGCCTGCTTCTTTGTGGCAATACCACAGGCACTCCTTTCAGTCGCAAAAGAAGTGGGGTTGTGGGGGCAAAGCCACCATAAACAATAAAATTGAAAAAACTAAAATTGACAAAATATAGTTGTTGAGGTATATACTAAAATGATTTTATTTAGTCAATTTTTTGTTATGCTTTATAAAAATATATTTAAGAAGTTTATATTATACAAGAAAAAATTTTTATATAATTTACAGTTAAAAGAATGTAAATATTTATACATATAAAACTTAAATATCGTAAATAAATTTTATATACTATTGAAGTTTTATATAATTTATATTATAATGTTTCCTACAAAATATAATTGATTATTTAAGGATAATACTTTCAGTACAATTTGTAATTTAATACATATCTTATTTTATTCTCTTAATAAGAAATATACATTAAATAATTTCCTTTTTATTATTTTGAAGTTATAATTTTTTTTATTTTTAAATCACAAAATAATTTTATACTTAAGGAAAAATAAAAATGGATATTATTATAATAATAGTGTTAATACTTTTTAATGGCATATTCGCCATGTCTGAAATTGCAGTAATTTCTGCTAGAAAATCTTCATTAATGAAAGACAGTAAAGAAGGAAGCAAAGGTGCAAAGATAGCATTAACCCTTGCTGATAATCCTGATAAATTTTTATCTACAATACAAATAGGTATAACTTTAATTGGTATATTAACAGGTATTTATTCAGGTGATACTGTTGCAAAAGAATTATCTAATTTATTAATAAAATTAAATATACCGGAAACTTATTCGGCTATGGCAGCACAAATATTAGTTGTGGCATTGGTAACATATTTAACATTGATATTCGGAGAGCTTGTTCCTAAAAGAATAGGAATGGTAATGCCGGAAAAAATAGCAAAAACTGTTGCAGGACCTATGACATTGCTTTCAAAAATAGGAGGCCCTTTTGTTTGGGTTCTTTCAAAAAGTGCATTGTTAGTTTCAAGAATTTTAGGAATAAAAGATGATAAAAGTCCTGTAACTGAAGAAGAAATAAAATCTATGATAGAAGAAGGCAGACAGGACGGAGAGGTTAAGGATATAGAGCAGGATATTATAGAGAGAGCTTTTTATTTGGGTGACAGAAAAATAGAATCTATAATGACTCATAGAAATGATATAGTCTTTTTAGATGTTAATATGAGTAATGATGAAATAAAAAAAATTGTATCAAAGAATTCTTTTTCTGCTTATCCTGTAGTTGATAATAATTTGGATAATATTGTCGGAGTTGTAAGGGTAACTGATATATTTGATAAATTAAATAGTTCTAAATCTAAAATAGAAAAGTATGTAAAAAAAGCTCATTACTACCATAATAATATGGAAGTATATTTAGTGCTTGAAGAAATGAAAAAAAATAATACAAAAATAGGACTTGTATCAGATGAGTTTGGAAATATAGATGGAATGATTACACAAAGTGATATATTTGAAGCATTGGTTGGTTCTATATCTGATGGAAAAGATAGTAAAGATATTAGAAAAAGAAAGAATGGCGGTTGGTTTGTAGACGGAAAATGTCCTATATATGATTTCTTAGAATATTTTGAAATAGAAGATGAAAATGTTTCTAATAGCTGCAATACTATAAGCGGATTAATATTAGAACTGCTTCAGCATGTACCAACAGAGGGTGAAGCTTTAGAATGGAAAAATTTAAATTTAGAAATAGTTGATATGGACGGAGCTAGAATAGATAAGGTTATAGTAAATAAAATTGAAAAAACTGATGAAAATTTGAATGACGATAAAAATGATTGATGAATAAAAAGATTTGCTCGAGACTGGACTTGAACCAGCACGGTGTTACCCGACAGCACCTCAAGCTGTTGTGTCTACCTATTCCACCACCCGAGCTTTAGATATTTATGAATTATATATTAAATAATTATTTTGTCAAATGTTTATTTTTTATAAGAAGTATTCATTGTATAAATATAATATTTGTAGATTATAAAAGAAATAAGATATTTTTAAAGAAAACACTTATAAATATAATTTGCTTATAGAATAGTTCTATTTTATAATGACTTAATTAATTAGTTAAAAATATATAATATAGATTATTTATTATAATTTAAAATGAGTATAAATTTAATTGATTATTAAAATTAATTTGAAAAAAAAAATTATTATTATATAATAACTTTTACATATTTTTTATGTTTATTTTTAATATATAATTATTTAGGGGAAATTATGGATTATTTGAAAGAAACAATTATTTGGCATAACAGTTTATTACAGTATATAATATCAATAGGTATATTCCTTATAGCTATAGTATCAATGAATTTAGGTTTAACATTTTTATTGAAGCTTTTATTAAAATTAAATGTTAAATTCCACAATTCATTTGTACTTTCTTTGATTAAAAGTATTAAAAAAAGAGCAAGACCTTTAATATTTATAGTATCTTTAGCTATAGGCAGAGTAGGGCTTACTTTACCAAAAGAATGGAGCGGATATTGTGGAAAAATAGTTGCAGTATTTATTATAATATTTGCAACAATGTTTATATGCGATTTAATAACTAATTTCAGCGATAATTATTTGTCTAAGAAAAAAGAAGTTGTTATATCAGACGGTATTATTACTATAATAAAATCTATTGTATGGGTAATAAGTTTCTTAACTATATTATCAAATTTGGGAGTAAATGTAAATACTTTTATTGCTGGTCTTGGTATAGGCGGTGTTGCGGTAGCATTTGCAGCTCAAAGTATAATAGCGGATTTATTTAACTATTTTGTTATAGTATTTGATAAGCCATTTTTAAAAGGTGATTTTATACAAATAGATCAAGACGCTGGTACAGTAGAATACATAGGAATAAAATCTACAAGAATAAAAAGAAACAGCGGAGAACAGCTTTTAATATCAAATACTAATTTATTAGCATCTAGAATACAAAACTATAGAATATTAGAGAAAAGAAGAAGATATATGGTAATAGGTGTTGAATATTCTACTCCTTTAGAAAAATTAAAAGTGATACCAGATTTAGTAAAATCAATTATAGAAGGTACTAATAATACAGAATTTTACAGTGCAAGATTTTTAGAATTTGCAGATTCTTCTCTTAATTTTGAGGTTATATATCATGTAACGATACCAGATTATGCTGGATTTGTTCAAGTAGTTGAAGAAGTTAACTATAAAATTGTAGATGAGTTTAATAAGTTAGGTGTAGGTTTTGCTTTCCCATCAAGAACTTTATATATAAGCAAAGAATAAAATATAAATTATTATTAAATTATTATTGAGGACTTACTATGGATTATCAATTAAAATCTTCAAATATGATACCTAAATTTGGAATAGGTACTTGGTGCATTGGTGAAGAAGAAAGGAAAAGAAAAAAAGAAACCGATGCGATAGTTTATGCTTTAGAAAATGGTGTAAGATTAATTGATACAGCAGAAATGTATGGAAATGGCGGAGCTGAATTATTAATTGGCGAGGCATTAAAAAAAGCAAATATAAAAAGAGAAGAACTTTTTATTATATCCAAAGTATATCCTCATAATGCTGGTAAAAGCAGTTTATTTAAAAGTTTAAAAGCTTCTTTAAAACGTTTAGAATTAGAATATTTAGATATGTATTTGCTTCATTGGAGAGGAAGAATACCTTTAAGTGAAACAGTAGAATGTATGGAAGAGGCAAAAAAAGAAGGATTGATAAAAGATTGGGGTGTATCTAATTTTGATATAGATGATATGAAAGAGCTTGAATCTGTAAAAGACGGAGATAAATGTGTTCTTAATCAAGTATTATATCATTTAGGTTCAAGAGGCATTGATTTTGATTTAGTACCTTATCTTAATGAAAGAAATATAGCTTTGATGACTTATTCTCCTTTAGGAAGGGCTGGTGAATTATGTAAGAATATTTTTAAGAGTGAAATGGTTCTTCAAATAGCTGAAAAACATCATATTACTGCAGCACAAGTGGCATTAGCTTTTATAATGAATTTAAATGATAATAGAATACCAATTCCTAAAAGTTCTAATAAAAAACATGTTTTAGATAATATAAAATCTCAAGATATTAAACTTGATGATGAAGATATGAAGCTTTTGAATATAGTATTTCCAAAGCCTGATAAGAAGATGCCTTTAGATATAGTATAATTTTTTATTAGGAAAATATTTATGATAGATATAAATGTATGTTTTGCTTCAAATGATGGTTACGCTTCGTATATGGGAACAGCAATTGCCTCTTTACTTTCAAATGCTGAAGATGATGATAATATTAATATATATATAATTTCAGAAAATATTAATAATTCTAATAAGGAAAAAATATTATCATTAAAGAAAATAAAAGATTGTAATATTTCATTTATAGAACCTAAAGAAGAAATTTTTAAATATATTTCAAAATATAATATGAAAGCAAATTCTACTTGGTTTAGATTGTCAATTCCATCATTAATACCGAATGCTGAAAAGATAGTATATTTAGACGGTGATATGATAATTAATTCAAGCTTAAGAGAATTATTTTCAGATGATATGGAAGATTATTATGCTTATGTAGTAGAAGATGTTATGGATAAAATAGATGAAGTTAAAGGACCTATAGGATTTAGTAAAACTGATAAATATTTTAATGCTGGTTTTTTAATGATAAATAATAAACTTTGGATAAAAGATAATTTGGAAGAAAAATTTTATAATGCGGTAGATACTATGCCTTTGTTGGGGTATAAAGATCAGGATATACTTAATTACTGCTTGAAAAATAGAGTAAAGTTTATAGATAAAAAATGGGACTTTTTAGATAATAAATCATGTTATAGAGAAATTAGTATTAATCTTAATGAGATTAATATTATACATTGTATAGGAAAACCATGGAAAAAAGAATGTAATGTATCATTTTTTGCTGATGAGTTTTGGAAATATTACCAATTAACGCCTTGGTTTTTGGAGCGTCCAATAGATGCTATACAAACAATATTGGCTCAGAAGTATGGAGATTATGAGGAAACTAAATTAAAAATTAATGACTTAAGATGTTTTGGTATTTATCATAATAGAAATACTTTAGAGATAGTTATATTTTTTATAAAAATAAGAATAGAAATGAGTTTTAAAAATGTTAATAAAATAGCTTGGTGGATACCAGTAAAGAAATGGAGAGAGGCTTTCAAAAGAGCTTTTGATGTTTAATAAGGGAGAGTATTTATGCGAATGGATATATGTTTATCAGCAGATGATAATTATGCCAAATATATGGGTACTACTATTGCCTCTATACTTTCCAATTCCAAAGAAGATGAGGAAATATATTTTCATTTATTAGATGGCGGAATAACAGAAGAAAGTAAAAATAAACTATTATCATTAAAAAATATCAAAAATTGCAATATCATATTTTATAGTGTGAATAGTATGAATTATAAATATGATGCCCCTCATTTCTTTAGGCTTAATGTTCCTTCTCTTATACCTAATATTGATAAGTTATTATATTTAGACTGCGATACTATAGTGTTAAATAGTTTAAAAGAATTGTTTGAGATAGATATCAATAATTATTATGCTCTTGCATGTGAGGATGTTTTTTTGAATTGTATTATTTCTTTTAAAAATATGCATGGGCTTAGTGCTGATGATATATATTTCAATTCAGGTGTATTGATGATTAATAATAAATTGTGGAGAGATGATAAATTAGAAAATATTTTTTATGCCGATTATTCAAAATTTGGTAATACTGGTCATGCTGATCAGGATGTTTTAAATAGGATAATAAAAGGTAAAGTAAAAATTATAGATTCTAAATGGAATTTTCTATCGCATAAAAAAGTATACAGTAAAGCTCCTGATATATTATCAGTTAATATTATACATTATGCAGGTGAAAAACCTTGGAAAGAAACTTCATCTAAAGCTTTTTTTATAGATGAGTTTTGGAAATATTATCAGCTTACTCCTTGGTGTAAGGAAAATACATTAGATGCAGTGAAAATAATGATTAGTCAGAAAGTAAATGATTATGAAGATTTAAAATTAAATGTTAATAGAATAAAATTTTTTGGTTTTTATAAAAATAAAGATAAAGTTCAAATAGTATTATTTTTTATAAGAATTACAATAGAACTTAATCTTGATACAGTGAAAAAAATATCTTGGTGGATACCGATAAAAAAATTAAGAGATAAATTTAGAAGCAGTATTTTAGACTAATCTTATGGAATTATATTTTTATTTCTTAACATTTTTAATAAAAAAGACGGCATAGATTTTCTTATAGTTTTATATAAAGTTACAAAATAGTAATAAAAAGCTTCATAATTATTTTTGTCTGATATTTTAAAGTAAGCTTTTTTTAGATATACATTTGATGTTTTTAAATCATTTTTATTTAAGTTTATATTTTTTAATAGTTCGTATATTCTATCATATTCTTTTTTAAGGCTTTCTTTTGAATATATGTTATTTATAGTATTAAACAGCATATACATAATGATATCGAATACATAACCAATATATTTTCTATTGTTTTGATAATATGCTTTTAGGGATTCATTAGAAATTTCTATAATATTTCCTATATAATCTTTATTAACTACATTTACTCCTGCATCATTTCTTTGCACGCAATTATATATAGCTCTGTTATTTATGGCTATAATTGGATTATAAGCCAATACAGTTAATACAAAGCATAAATCTTCACCATTTCCTCTTAAATAGTTATATTTAATGTTGTTTTTTAATATAAATTTTCTTTTAAATAATTTGCTCCATACAGTCGTAGCTATTGTTGTGTTGGTTTGTTTAGCAGCATTCATTGAATTTATAAAATCAGCTATTGATAATTCATATAATCCATCTTCTATAGTTTCGTTTTTGTTTTTTAAGTTTTCTTTTCTTTCATAATCTTTATTGTATGTTTCTATATTTTCAGTTTTAGTTAAATCAGCATTATATTTTTTTGATGTATTATATAATTCATTAAAAAAATTTTCATCTATATAATCATCAGAGTCTACAAATCCTATATATTCACCTTTAGCTTGTTTTATTCCAACATCTCTATTGTATCCCATCCCCATATTTTTTTCACTTTCTATAATTATTATTCTATTATCTTTCTTTTGAAATTCTTTTATTATATTTATGCTATTATCTGTACTTTTATCATCTATACATATAATTTCAATTTCTTTAAGAGTTTGATTGATTACACTATTTAAACATTTTTCTAAATACTGTTCTGTATTATAAACTAATATTATTATACTCACTTTTATCATTTATATAATCCATATGATATTTCATCTTCCAGAAAGACCTATTTTTTTTAATAGAAATCCTCTTATTTTATTTCTTAGATTATAATTTGGTATAAGCCAAACTATTTATTGTAAATAGTTATCTGAATTTATTTTTAAAAGCTTCACGCCATTTTTTTACTGGTATCCACCATGCTATTTTTAATATATTTCTATAATCAACAGCATCTATTGTTATTCTTATGCCGAAAATAACTATTTGCAGTTTTGAACTATTAGCATATACACCAAAGAATTTTAAATAATTACTTCTAAATCTTATATCTTCATAATCATGAATTTTTTGCTGCATCATAGTTTGTATAGCAGTTATGGGTTCTTCAAAAAACCAAGGGGTATATTGATAATATTTCCAATAATCATCTAAAAAATATGTTCTGTCTTTTTGAGCTTTCCAAGGTTTATGTTCAACAAAGTGTATAATTACCGCATCATCTTTAGTAGGATAATGCGGTTTGTCATTATGATCTCTAAACGGCAGATAATTCCATTTTCTATCTATAAATTTAACTCTGTCCATAAAACAATAATTCAATATATCTTGGTCTATAAATTTTAGTTTGCTTTTGTTATCTTCAAAAAATGAGTAAAATTTTTCTTGTATATTATCTTTTATACATAGTTTATTATTTAATAATACTACTCCTGAATTAAAGTATGTTCTTTCTCTTCCAATACCTATTAATTCTTTATGTTCTTTATATATATCTACATATAAATCTTTTACGACTAAAGCATAGTCATCATCAATATTTATAGAAAATAATTCTTTTAAACTTCCATTTATTATGATGTCAGAATCTAAATATAATACTTTATCAGCATTATTAATTAATTCTGGTATTAATAATCTTAAACATATAGCAAGATTATCATATTTATTATTTTCCACTCTGTAAAATTTTATTTCACAGTTTTTTATTTTTTTTAAAGAGAGAAGTTTGTTTTTTGTGTTTTCAGAAATATTAGGCTCTATTATATGAAATATAATATTTTCATCATCAGCGGCATTTTTTAATATAGAAGCCATTGTAACGCCCATATATTTAGCGTAGTTATCATCAGCACATAAGCATATATTATAATCCTGCATTTTTTAATTTACCTCTTTAGTTTATTATTTTTTATCTTCCAGAAAGTCCAATATTTCTTAGCAAAAATCCTCTAATTTTATTTCTTAAATTATAATTTGGTATAAGCCAAACTATTTTATCTACTAATTTTCTTTTTTTGGTATTTTCTTTATAAGTGCAGTTTCCTCCTGCTTCAATCCATTCTTTATTATTTTCTTCCCAAAATTTATTATAAGTGCCTCTCCAAAATTTATTAGGGCCTAGAGAATGTACTATATAGGCATCATTTACAATTTTAGAATCAGGCATACAATTATAATATTCACTTAAAATATTTGTTTGTGCTCCAAACTCTTGTAAGCATATATTTAGTATATCCTCATCATTACATTCATAAATTTTTATTTGTTTGTAGCACCATTCTTTTGCTTCTTTATATCTAGGGAAATTATCACTAATCAAAAATATTCCAGAACATCCTCTTAAGATATTGAGATCGTATTTTTTATTTAATTTTTCAAATAGTTTTTTATTCATATTATATTTTAAATCTATGGTTCCATTTTTATAAAGAGATATATAAAAATGCTCATTTAAATTTATAATATTGGATATATCTTTTTGTATTACCATATCAGTATCCATATAAAGTATTTTTTGATAGTTATCAAGCATATCAAATACTTCAAATCTAGTGTATGCAAAAGCTGTATAATAAGTTATATCTGCTTTGTTATCACTAATACTAAATGGAGGTTTATATATTCTAATAATTATTCTAGGAAAAATTGTTTTTAAGGCCTTTTCATCATTTTTTTCTAGTTTATCAGTATAAAAAACAACATCATATTCTTCGTCTTTTAAATTTTGAAATAAATATTTTTTAGCTCCTATTATGACATTTCCAACAGCAAATGCTTCATTTCCTGTAGAACATAAAAGCAGAGCGATTTTCTTTTTTTTATTTTTATTATCCATATTTTCTGCCTTAAATTATTTAAAACACATAAGCCCCACATTGTTTTTTTGACAATATAGGGTTAAAATTTGGATAATAATGTTTTTTGTTAGTGTTGTGTTGTGTTGTGTTGTGTTGTGTTGTGTTGTGTTGTGTTGTGTTGTGTTGTGTTGTGTTGTGTTGTGTTGT
>NZ_CALXRM010000056.1 GCF_944390845.1 uncultured Brachyspira sp. | reverse complement strand
AAAAACAATTAGAAATTATATATAATTTAGCACAAAAGGAGCTTTTTTAGTTATCTAGGACAGCCCCTAAATTTTTATATTTCACTCTATACCAGCATTTTATATAAAAATTAATTATGAAATCAATTATTGCCTATCAAAAAAATTAAATAAAGAATGAGTTCTATTTAAATAATTTTTTAAATCAGCTGAAGAAATAAATATTCTATTTGCAATTTTTTCATGTGTATTTTCTAAATCATAATCCTCATCATTAAGAATTAGATTAGGGTATTCAGGCATTACTATAATTCCTGTATCTGTTAAAAGAAATATTAAATCATCTATATTGTCATAAAAATAATCAGGAACTATATACTTGGATAATAACTCTTTACTATCAGTAACTAAATCTTTTAAATAAGAACTTATACTTTTTTCTCCACTTAATTCAAATATAAAAGAATGATTTTTTACTGTAGCTTCATCTCTTCTTTCGTCTGCTTCTACAGTTCTTTTATATATACATATTAATTCATCATCATAGTATAATATATCAAAGCATCTAAAGTCTTTAAGTTTCTTATAGTATATAATACCAATTTTATCTGCATAATAGGCTTTGTTTTGGTCATAATGATGGAATTTTTCTATAATAAGTTCTTTATTTTTTAATTCTTTTTCAAGTTCCCTTCCTTTTGCTTCTTTAAAATTTTCATCAAAATTGTAAGCTCCGCTGATAGCTGAATTTATTCTTTCTTTGCCTCTAATAAAAGGATAATTGAAATTAAATAAATAATTAGTAAGCATTTTTCTTACTTCATCCATACCAAGGTAAGCTGAATGTTTGTCATTAGTAAAAGTAGTCTGTTCTACTGGAATATAAAATTCTCTTATTTCCATTTCGGGCTTTCTAATAACTTCAAAAACTCCTTCCACTTTTCCACCTTTAATATCCATAGTATATTCAATTTCTGATGTTCTTTCATAATCGAATTTACTTTTGAATTTTATCTTTAATAAAATTTCTCTATTATTTTCTTTTGAACTCCAATTATGAAATTTATGTGGTTCTTTCCAGTACGTTTCATAAGGAATATAGAATTTTAATTGATTTTCCTTTAGTCTTTCAAAATAATCCATATCATAATCACGGTAAACATTAATTTCATTATTATTTAATTCATTAGTTTCACGAATCATTAATTTATTTTCGTTATTTATAAACATTTGCCCTGTAAAAGAAGCAAAATATTCACGTGCGAAATTATCAAATTTTACTTTAATTAAATACTTTATTTTACCGCGATGTTTTCTGTACCATTCATCATAATCATTATCTTTATATTTATAGCAATTAATATATATATTATTTACTCTATCTTTCAGCATGAAAAAACTTTTTTCATATACCAATATTTTATTTTTAGCATACCATTTTTTTGCTCTATTCTCAAGCATAAAAATTACAGCTAGCAAAATGGCAGGTACTCCAAAAATAATAGGCCAGAAATAGTCACTAATAAGAAAAAGTCTTAATGGTTCAAATATACCAAATGATATCATAAATAACTCCTATTGTTGTTAATAAAAATTGTTTGCTAATAGTATCTAGCCGCCTTTGGAGAATTTACTAGATTCTCACAATTTTTATATTTAGCTTTCTAATATTTAAAAATTATAATTTATTATTACTATGCTTGCCAACACGAAGTGTACCTACTCGGTCCGCAGTATAATAACCTACTTGGTGGATTCGGCTAGCTTATTTTTGTTATGTTTGCATTTTATTATTTCTGACAATAAACTTGCTTAATATATATTAAAAATTTTTAATTTTGTTAATTTTTATATTTTATCAATTTTTACTAGGCTTCTCCAAAGTTTCTGCGATTTTGGCGGCAGGCATAGCAAAAAATGAAAACGAAAAAATTAGTATTAAATCATACTAATAAAAAATTATGGTTTATTATCATTAAAATACAAAATATAAAAATTAATTATAAAAACAATTATTGCCTATCAAAAAAATTAAATAAATAATGACTTTTATTTAGATAATTTTTTAAATGCTCTGTAGGTATAAATACTCTTTCTGCAATTTCTTCATATTCATCTGCGGAGTCATTAATATCTAGATTAGGATATTCAGGCATTACTATAATTCCTGTATCTGTTAAAAGAAATATTAATTTTCTCATATTATTATAAAAATTATCAGTAAGTTCATAATTAGATAATAATTCTTTACTATCAACAACTAAATCTCTTAAATAAGAACTTATACTTCTTTCACTATCCAATTCAAATATAAGAGAATTATTCTTTACCATAGCTTCTTTACTTTCTGCATCTGCTTCTACAGTTCTTTTGTATACGCATATTACTTCATCATCATAGTATGATATATCAAGGCATCTAAAGTCTTTAAATTTCCTATAATATATAAGACCAATATAATCTAAAGGACAGAATATATCAAAAAGAGCATTTTTATGGTTCAATTTCTCTTCAAGTTCTTTTCCTTTTTCTTGTTTGAATCTTTCATCAAAATTATAAGCTCCGCTGATAGCCATATTTATTTTTTCTTTTCCTTTAATAAAAGGATAATTGAAATTAAATAAATAATTAGTAAGCATTTTCTTTGTTTCATCAACTCCCAAACCATCATATTTGTAAGATAGTTGATCAGGAAAACTCATCTGTTCAATTGGAATATAAAATTGTTTTACTTCTATTTCAGGCTTTCTAATAACTTCAAAAACTCCTTCTATTCTTTTATTTTCAATATCCATTGTATATTCAATTTTAGATGTTCTTTCATAATCTAATTCTTTTCTGAATGTTATAGTTGAAAGTTTGTCTCTTACATCTTCTTTTGAATACCAACCCTCAAATTTAGGTTTATCATTTGGATTAAATTCATAATATTGAAAAGGGGTTTCTATTTTGTATTGTCTGTAATATAAATCCTTAAAATATTTTTTGTCATAATCATGATAAACCACCATTTCATCTATGTATAATTTACTAGTTTCACGAATAATTAATTCATCGCCGTTATTTATAAATATTTGACTTGGAAAACGGTCAAAATATTCATTTGCAAAACCATCAAATTGTCTTTTTATTCTACTTTCATCTTCTGCCCAATTGTTGTTTAATGATAGTATATCCTCCATTTTAGATTTGTTATCATTAAACCATTTGGCATAAGCATTATCTTTATATCTATAGCAATTAATATATATATTATTTACTTTATCTTTAAGCATAAAGAAATCTTTTCCATCTACTATTATTTTATTTTGAGAATACCATTTCTTGGAACGCTTCTTTATATACATAAAAATAATATAAAAAATAACAATAAAAACTATACCTAGAATAAATTTAGTATTTTCATTTTGATTTAAGAGAAAATCAAATATATTATCTGACATAATAAACTCCTATTATTGTTATGCTCGCCTCGCCTATAATAAGCTAGTGAGTTTACTCACTAGCTGGCTTCGGCTCACTTATTTTTATTGTTATGCTCGCCCACACGAAGTGTGCCTACTTGGTTCGCCTATAATAAGCTAGTGAGTTTACTCACTAGCTGGCTTCGGCTCACTTATTTTTATTGTTATGTTCGTCCACACTAAGTGTGCCTACTTGGTTGGCTTAATATTAACTAGCGAGTAAACTAACTAGCTGGATTCGGCTAACTTGTTTAATTGCTATGTTCTATTTTATTGTTACTAGTAATAAACTCGCTTAATATTAGCTGGCAACTGCTAGTTTATTGCTTTAAAAATTATTTTTTATTGTTGTATTTGCTTTTTGTATAAATCTATTATTAAAAAACTAATAAATCAATAAAAATTTAAAAATACGATTTTTCATTAACCTTCTTATCGTATCTAATTATAATTTTATTCACTTAAAATATTATTTTCCTAATTTACGAAGACTAATTGAGTTAACTTGCTGTGTTCCATCATAAACAGATAGTTCAAGTGCTTCATTAGTAAATTTAAATTCTAAGTGAGCATCGTTTGCAGATACAGTTTTATAATGATTATCAGCTACTTTTGATAATTTACTATTTCCTATATCTCCTTTGATAGCTCTGTCACTTTCCATTACAATATCTACGCACTTTTTTACAACTTCTATTGTAGATTCATCATTAGGATAGTTAATTTCTATACCATCATAACCTACAATTATAAGAAGCGATTTCATATATGTTTCATCAGCTGACATAAAATATTGACCGTATAGGTCTTCAGGTATACTTGTGTTTTTTTCTGTTTTTTTAGAACATGAAATATTAATGAATAAAAAACTTGAAATTAATAAAAAGAATGAAAATTTTAAAATTCTACCTTTCATATCATATAACCTCCTATGGTATAGTATTATATGAAAAAACAGAATTATGTCAATACATACGTAATTTTTAAAATTTACTCGTTTTTTATTTTTGTTCATTAAGAAAAATGGTATTAAATCATACTAAAAATAATATATACCTAAATGACTATATTTATCAAAAAATAAATTTATATTTTTGTTTTTATATCTGGGGCTTTGCCCACCGCTCTGCGTGCTTCCGCAACACCCCACTTCTTTTGCGACCGAAGGAAGTGCCTGCGACCATAGGAAGTCCTTTAGGGTGGTATTGCCACAAAGAAGCTATATCCTCGACAAGCTCGGATACGCTTCGCGAAAGGCTATATTTTAACTTAAATGTAATAAATTATTTTACATGTAAGACAATTTTAGTATGATTTAGTACTAATTTTATACTTGCACTTTCGCGAAGCGTGCCTACGGCAGCAACTTTGACGAAGTCCGCAGAGCGTATGTGGTGGGAAAAAGAACAATAAAAAATTGACAAAGTTAAAAATTTTCAGTATATATAAAAATTAATCAAATAAATAAGACAAATAATGATCTTTGTTAATATTATATTTTATATCATCTAAAGGAATAAAGATTTTTTTATGTCCTTTATCTTTCATCAATATAATACCAGCTTCTGTTATAAGGAAAAGTACATTATCTATATTCTTATAAAAATTAGAATTATATTTTTTTAATATCTCATCAGCATTATTAACAAAATCTTTCAAATAAGGACTTATTAATTTTTCATTATCTAAATCAATTATGAGCGATATATTATTTACTGTAAGATTATTATCAGAGTCTATTTTAGAAAATCTTTTGTATACGCATATTGTTTTATCATCAAAATAAACTATATTATCAGCATTATAAAAATCTTTAAGTTTATCATAGTATTTAGTTTTAATATCATTAAATTGAACATTATCATGTTTCTTTAAAATATCTTCGACATTTATCTTCAATTCGTTTTTTTTCTCAGAATACGATTTATTATCTCCATTTATATATGAATTAATTTTATCATTGTTTTTTATATTGAAATGATATAGATCAAAAAAATAATTAAGAATATCTATAAAACGATTAGATTTTGCAGACTTACTAAATAGTAATTTAGAATATTCTACATTAATATCAGGATTTCTATTTACTTCAAAAACTCCATTTATAATTTTAGAATCAGATACTTCCACAATATAGTTAATTTCATTTTTATCACTATTTATAAAATCATAAAGAGAACAATCAAATTTTATAATGGCTTTTTCATTTCTTTCTATAATAAGATCATGCCAGCTAAAATATTCTTTGTCATTTTTTTTATTATCATTAGAATCATAAATAACAACATAATTATCCATAAAATTACTGACTATATTATAATATCCTTTTAGCTTATCATTATTTGTAAATATATTTCCAAAAAAACCCTGCATTGCAGATACTAGTCCGCCATAATAAACATAACAGTAAATATACATATTATTTACTTTATCTTTAAAAGTTATAAACATTGAGTTCTCTTCATAAATACTAGGAATATATCTTCTTTTATATACATAAATAAGAGAAGAAAATAAAGCAATCATAATAGCTATAAGAATTAAATATTTACCAAATACCAATTTAAAATAATATAAAAAATTATCAGTTTTAGCTCCGTTTAAAACCAATGTAGCTGCTATATCTTCATTGCCTTTATCAAGTGCTATTTCAAGCCCTTTATCTAAATCCATTTTAAATTTATTTCCAAAGAATAAAAATTTGTTTTTTAATAACCTTTTTAACATAGGCTCATTTTCTTGATTAACTGCCAACAAAAACTCATCATTTACATCATCATTGTTTTTATAATGTTTCAAAATAATTTCAACAACATCATAAGCATAATCATCTACAGCACTGTAAAGGGCCGTTTTACCATTAATAGATTTTTGATAAACATCAGCATTATTTTCAAGTAAGAACTCTACTATATCAGGTTTGCCATTATATTTTGAATAAGTATAAAGCAAAGTATATCCGTCATATACTCCATTTATATCATATTTCTGTATAAACTTCTTAACAGCTTCTAAATCCCCATAACCTTCTGCGGCATTTTGATATTCATATTCTAAACTATCTATTTCTATAACATTATATTTTTTATAAAATTCTATTTTTTCTTTTAATACTTTTTCTGCTGCCTCTTTAAACAAGTTTTCAATATATTCTTTAGGGTCTTTTGCCATTTCTTTTAATTCATCTTCATTTGTAAACATTTGATCAAAAAGATTTTTATAGTAATTAGTATCATATTCCTCTGAGTATAGAAAGAAAGATGTAAATATTAAGAAAATAAAAGACACAATTATTCTGCATATATTTTTAATCATAAACTCTCCTAAACTATACTAAACCTTGAAACAAGAATTCATATATTATATTATAAATATTTATACGTCAAGAAGGTATAAAAAATTAATTATTTATAGGTGTATATCCAGTAGTACTAATTAAATACTGTCCGTCTTTTGACAATATAAAATCTATTAATTTTTGAACATTAGGATTTTCTTCCAAAGCTCTTTTAGTTGTTATGGCATAAAAATCATTAGCTAATTTGTATGTTCCATTTTTTATATTTTCTCTGTTTGGCTCTATATTATCAATAGATATAGTCTTTATTTCATTATTTTTAACCATTTCTGTTGCATAAAATAAGAATGAATAACCTATAGCATTTTTTCTATTTCTATACTCACTTACTACATCTATTACCTCAAGCATTCCGCCTATTGATGTTTCTGTATCAGGTGCCATTATATCATTCTCTGCATTCATTGAAGCCATAAATCTTATAAATGCACTTTGACTTCCGCTGTATTTATTTCTCTGATAGGCTTTTATTTTCATGTTATCTCCGCCTAATATTTTCCAATTATTTATTTTTCCAGTATATATGTCTTTTATATTTTCTTTTGAAAGATTATTTATTTTATTTTTAGAGTTTACAAAAAATACAAATGCCTCTTTTCCTATTGGTGTTAATATAAGTTCTCTATTATTTGTTCTAGCTTCTTCTATTTCTTCATCTGAAGGTGCCGCACAAAATATTAAATCAACCTCATCATAAATAAGATTAATATAAGCATCATGTGTTTTAGAACATAAAACATAAGCTGTATCATAGCTGCTGTTTGTTGCTCTGCCGTAATTAGTTTTTATTATTCCATCAGCATTAGTTTCTATATACTTACTAAATGGTATGTGTTCTAAAAACATATTAGTATATTCATTATTTGTAACTGTAATTTCATAAACTGCATTTGCAAATGATGAATAAAGAGGAAATAATGCAGTAGCTCCGTCTAATCTTGGAAAATTATTTGTTATTGTTAAACTTGATTCATTTGTGAGTTTTGCTATTTTTGAATTGGTATCATTTCTAATATCATCAAAAGGATAATATAAATAAAGTCCTATATCATTACTAACTCTTGTAATTTTATTTTCATAATTATTATATAGAATGACAGAAAATATACTTATAAACAGCACTATTGCAGTAGATGAAAATATTATAATAAATCTTCTATAATTCTTTTTTATAAATAGTAAAATAGAATTTACTATAAAAATAATAGAAGCTATAATTATAATATAGGCAATATTCTGTTTAAAAAGCAGCATTATCAAAGAAATTAAAATTGATAAAATAGAAATTGGTATTAAAATAATTGCTAATATATTTATTAATTTTTTTATATTCATAAGTTTCTCTTATAATAATTTTTGAGAATAATATCATAAAACTAATTATACATCAACAGGGTATACAAAATACAATAATTTTCTTTTTTGTTTTATTTTAAATCCCACCCTCTAGGCTTTTTAAACTTATATCATATTTTTATACTATTTTCTTTTTTATTTTAACCTGTAATAATAACACCCACCCTATATTTTTTTTAATTTAAAATATCTTAACCGCACGCAGAACAGCACTATAAATATAAATGAATTAATAATAACATACAAATTATATAATAAATTTTGTTCACCGTGCGTTGAATAGATTAACAATTTAATAAAAACTTGGGCGGGCAATACTATTTCTAATTTTAGCTATAAAAAAATAATAATTAAAATTTAATATTTAAATAATGAAGAAAAAGGGTGGGCAAATGTAATTAAAGCTATAATAAAAAAGGACAGCTCTTTTAAAGAACTATCCTTTTTTTTATTCTCATTTTAATTTAATAAAATCAAGCAGCATCTTTTTTTATTTTAGTTTGATAGAACCAATCAACAAATACAGCTATAGCATTGTCACCGGATACATTAGCAGCAGTACCGAATGAGTCCTGAGTTAAGTATAAAGCAATCATTAATCCTTGTAATTCTTCTCCTGTTATTCCAATCATATAGAAGAAAGGCAAAGCACTCATAACAGCACCGCCAGGAGCACCAGGAGCAGCAACCATAGCTATTCCCAACATAAGTAGGAAAGGAAGTATAGAACTGTAAGTAGGATTTTGTCCTAAAATTAATATAACAGCAGTAGAACAGCAAGTTAATGTAATCATAGAACCTGCTAAGTGTATAGTAGCACAAAGAGGTATTACAAATTTTCTTATTTGTTCAGATACTCCATTTTTCTCTGCTGCTATCAAACTAATAGGAATTGTTGCAGCACTGCTTTGAGTACCTACAGCAGTCAAATAAGGAGGTATTTGGTTTTTAATAAGCATTAAAGGAGATTTCTTTCCTATAACACCAGCTATTATAAATAAAGCTGTTATATAAAGTAAGTGAAGAATTATAACAACAGCAAATACTTTAGCAAATATTATAAGTATATGCTGTATGCTTCCTGCATAAGCTAAATTAGCAAATGTTCCTAAAATATGCAAAGGCAATATAGGAATGATTATATTTTTTAATATAGCTTGAATAACTTCTTCAGAGTCTTTTACTATAGAAAATAATTCAGCACCTTGTCCTTTAGGTCTTAACATTGTTATACCTATTCCCAAGATGAATGCAAATATTACAGCTGAGGTAACATCAAATAATGGTTTAAGAGGTATAGTAAAATAGCTTTCTAAACCAGATTCAATTTTTACACTGCTTAAACTTGCAGAACCTAATAAAGTAGGGAAAAGATTAGAAGCTACCAAAAACGCGATACTTCCTGCTACTAATGTAGAAAGATATGATACTATCACTGTAACACCTATCAACTTAGGAGCTCCTTCTGTCAAATTAGCTATACCATAACCAATAAATGTAACTACCATTAATGGTATTATAAAGTTTAAAAATAAACTAAATATTGCACTTATAGTTACAAATATTCTTACTACTGGACCTGGAAGGAACATTCCAACTAATATACCTAAAATTATACCTATAATAATTCTAGGTAAAAGACCTATTTTTTTCATTTGTCTTGCTCCATTTAATATTTTCTATGTATAGTATTATATAAATTTCTGATACGTATTCAATATATATATGTAGAATTTGTTACTTTTTTATATACAGCTAATAATCATATATAATATTATACTACAAATCATACAAGTATAAAAAATACATAGTAATACTACATATAAAATAGTTTGACAAATTAATCTATTTTAGTATAATTTAAACATAAATTAATAAAGGAAAAATATATAATGAGAATAGGTTACGGTTATGATTCACATGTATTTACAGAAAATCGTAAACTAATATTAGCAGGCATTGAAATTCCTTATGAATTAGGTCTTAAAGGTCATTCCGATGCTGATGTTGTAATTCATGCAATAATAGACTCTATATTTGGAGCATTAGCACTTGGAGATATAGGAAGCCATTTCCCAGACAATGATAATAAATACAAAGATATATCATCTGTTGTTTTATTAGAAGAAACTGTTTCTATAATGAAAGAAAAAAAATACAGTATCGGGAATATAGATGTCACTATAATACTTGAAAAGCCAAAATTGAGAAATTATATAGATTCTATGAGAGAAAAACTATCTAAAATTTTATCAACAAATATAGAAAATATATCAATAAAAGCTAAAACAAATGAAAAAATGGACGCTGTAGGAAAAGGCGAAGGAATAGCGGTTCATTGTGTATGTTTGTTAAAAAATAATTAATAAAGTGTTAGGAAAATAATATATGGCAACAAAAATTAATACAAAATATTTATTAGACCTTGTTTCAAGAAGCTTTGCTTTAACAATACCATTACTAGATAAAAATAAAAAAAGTAAAGTAGAAGTACAATATTTATTAGCTAGAATAATAGATACTATAGAAGATTCTAATCATACTAAAGAAGATAAAGAAACATTAATAACTGGATTTATAAATATATTAAAAACAGAAAATACTGATAATTTAGAAAATTTTAAAAAAATAGTTATAGAAAACACAATAAATGAAAATGATAAAGTATTAATAGAAAATATAAATGTAGTATTAAAATCCTTTTACACTTTCAAACAGGAAATAAAGAATATATCAATTTCATATTTAAGAGAAATGGGATATGGAATGATATATTATCAAGATCACCCAATAACAACTTTTGAAGATTTAGATGATTATTGTTATTATGTTGCCGGAACTGTGGGAGTTTATCTTACAGAATTAGCTAAAATGCTTGATAATTTAGAATTAGATAAAGAAAAAGCAAAAAGTTTAGGAAGATTCCTACAAAAAGTAAATATTATAAAAGATGCTAAAATAGATTATAAAGAAAAAAGATTTTTCTGGCCTGTTACTTTATTTGACAATGAAAATCCTGCTCCATACTTTGAAGACGGTGCATATATGGACAAAGCTATGGAAGTATTAAGTCAAATGATTGAATCAGCTATGAATGAGTTCAGAAATTCAATAGAATATATAATGACTATAGAGAAAAAAGCTATAGGTTATAGACATTTCTGTTTAGTTGCTACCCTAATGGGATATAAAAATTTAAAACTTATGAAAAATAATTATAATATATTTATGGGTGAAACTGTAAAAATACCTAGAAAAAATACTTTAGAAATAGTAACAAAAGTAAAAGCTGATTTCTACACTAATAAAAAACTTGAGGATTTATTAGAAAAGGCGTTTGCTAAAGAACCAGAAGCACCTGCTAAAGAGCCTGAAGCTGCTTCAACAAAAGAAAATGATAACTAAATATTCTTTATAATAACATATATTTCACAATATTTTGTATTGATATAAATACCGATATATATTAAAATTATGTAAACTAAAAAATATCCGGAGTTGTGAATAGTATGTTTATAAGAAAACTCAGCATTGTATTGTTAATATTTATTATTAGTATATCTAATATATTTGCAGAAACTAACAAAGAAGAAGAAAAAAATGTATATGAAGGTGCTCAATATATAAAAAATGAAGAAGAAGCTAAAGCAGCTTATACATTGGCATTATACTATAAAGAAAGAGCATTAGCATCTAAAACAGTTACTCAAGAAACTATAAAAGATTTAGAAAGTGCCAAAGTTATACTTTTAGAAGTACTCAAATACGTTCAAAATAAAGATATATATATTTCATTAGCAGAAACTTATGAAGCATTGGGAGAATATTATCAAAGTTCTAAAATTTATGATAATTTAGTTTTTGATGATCCTGAAGATATAGAAATATTAGTAAAAGCAGCTGAAAGAAATATTTTTGTAATAAATAATATCAGCAAAGCAAGATACTATTTAGAAACAGCTTATGAATTGGATCAAACTTACAGCGATACTTTAATATTATTAGGTTTTACTTATTATCAGCAAAAAGACTTTGAAAAAGCTATATATTATTTCTCTAAAGTAAATCCAAATAATAAAGCAAGTAATAATTATATGGAATATTATAATTTTTATTATGGTATGAGCGAATTTTATTTAAGCAGATTTGAAAATACTATAAACAGGCTAAAAAAACTTCAAAATGTACAATTATCCCCAGTAGACAGTTATAGTGCCGCTTATGGTATAGTAAAAAGTTATCAAGCATTAGAAAAATATAATGAAGCTTATTCAAATAGTGTATTAATTGATGATGCTACATATTTAAGTGCTTATTTAAGTTTTATGGCAAATGAATATAGTGAAGAATTATTCTCTCAAATAAATACTTCAGCTCCAAGCACACCTAAAATTCTATCAATAATAGAAGAAGCAAAAGATTCAGGATACAGCAATGCTTTAAATATAATTGAATTAGATTTAGAAAGAAAAGAAATAGATTTAGATATAATACAAGCATACTATAAAATGATAGCTGAAACAGGAAGCAAAGATGACAAAATAAATTCAGAAATGGATATTATATCATTCTATTTTATGATAAATAATATAGATGCCCTACCTCAGCATATAGATAATTTAATAAGTTATGATAATAGCGGAAAATTCAATAGTTTATATTTACAGGCAGCATTAGAGTTTAAAAATCAAGGAAACTATACAAAATCAAAAGAAATGATAGAAAAATATTTATCTTTAAACAATAAAGATGTAAAAGAAAATGAATTGGTATCATTAGTATTAACAGCAAGCGATTTAGGTGAAAAAGACTTAGCTATAAAAGCTATAGAATTATATGAAAAAGAAAAATATTCTTACAGCTATTTAAAAGCTTATGCTTCTTTACTTTGTAATGATACAAATAATGTTAATAAATATTTAGATGAAGACTTTGAATATTTCTCTAATAATAAATCAAATACAAATGATTATAGAATAAATATACCTTATGTAACAGCATTGGCAGCTGATAATAAATCTTCTGCTTTACTCTATGCTAATTATAAATATAATCAGGATACAAATTCAGCAGAAAATATTAATAGTTTATCTTGGGCATTAGTATCATTAGGAGAAGATTTAGATAAAGCTATAAACCTATCACAAAATGCGGTTAAATTAGAACCTAATTCAGCTCATTATATAGACACTCTTGGTGTTGGATACTTTAAAAAAGGCGATTACGATAATGCTTTAAAAACTTTACTTAAAGCAGCATTATATGTAGACGATAGTTCCAAGGCTGAAATTTATGCTCATATAGCAGATGCCTATTATGCTAAAAATGATTATAAAAATGCTCTTAAATATTACAGAAAATCAATATGCTCATATCAAAAAGAATTTGATTACGATGAAGAAAGAATAAAAGAAAAAATAAAAAGTTTAACAGAAAATAACTAAATAGGTTTTATATTAACATCTAACTTTACAGAGGTTTATATTAAATGAAAAAGAATAATATTATTGTATTAACTATATTTTTATTAATAGCACAATTAGTATACGGACAAAATGAAAAAGAAGTAATGAAAGAAGCATTTAGTAAATTTTCTAAATCTCCATTCACTTCAATATACTCATCAGGCGGAGCTTTTTACAGCGGAGACGATTTAGATCAAATGCCTATGCTTGTTAATTACTACAGAAATAATAACACTAAATATATGAATGTTGTTGACGGGCTTTTAGGAAGTTTAATAATGGATGCTAAAGTAAATAATAATGAACTTACTCTAGTACTTCCGGAACAAGAAACTCCTTTAAAAAGAAATTTTGATGAGTTTGCATTAGAAGCTCCTATTATGCGTTTCCCTAAAGTTTATGCTGATATATTAGACTATAAATTTATAGACTTATCAAAAAAAATTGTAAGCAGCAATATAACATTAGGAAAAAATTGGCATACATTAAAAATAGGATATGTTGACAGAGTTGATACTATAGTTTTCTCAGCAAGTACATACAGAGTAAGAACATTCTCTACTGCATTTATGGATAATGTTGTAGATATACAATTAGGCTCTTATACAACTGTTAATAATATGCCATATCCTCAAGAATTTATAATGAAAAGTAAAATAGATAAAAGGGAAATACGTTATAATATTACAAATGTATCTGCCGGAGATAAAGCAAAACAAGATGCTAAAAAATTAGGTTGGTAATATAAATGCTTAATTATGATTCTATATTGGATTATATTTATAATACAACAAATATAAAAATCACAGAAGAAAATAAACAAAAACTATTGGATTATGCTTCCCTTGTAATAGAATACAATAAAAATGTTAATATTACGGGGGCAAAAACAATAGAAGATTTTTTTAATGATCATATTATAGATTGTCTTCTTGCTTTGAATATATTTCAAAATAATGACAATATAATAGATATTGGATGCGGAGCAGGACTTCCTTCTATACCTCTTGCTATAATATACAATAATAAAAAATTTACTCTTTGTGAATCAAAAAATAAAAAATGTGAATTCTTAAGATTAGCAAAGGATAAATTAAAATTAAATAATATAGAAATAAAATGCATGAATGTTTATGAAATAAAAGAAAAATATGATACCATCACATCAAGAGCATTTTCAGATATTGCTACATTATTTAAAATATTTAATAAATTAAAAAAGAAAAATTCTAAATTATTATTATATAAAGGCAAAATAGAAAAAATAGAAGAAGAATTAAAAGAAGCCAATATACAAAAAAACAAATATAATATAGAAATAAAAAAATTACCAAATGAAGATAAAGAACGACATATAGTAATTATTTCTGTTCTGTAGAAGCATCATTATTATTTTCTGTACTATTATCACCTTTTGTAGCAGTTTTTAAATCTATACCTAACATAAATAAGAATATAAATCCAATAATTACTATAGGTACAATTCCCATCATATGATAAACTAAAGCATAAGGGAATGCTATAGTTTTATCTACTCCTATCAAAGAAAGGCCAAATACTATAGCCCATTCAAAAGGTCCTATTCCCGAAGGTGCTGAAGGTACAGCAAAACCAAATCCTCCAACAGCAAACATAAATAATGCTATCATTGGAGAAGCCTTAATATCAAAAGCAATCAATAAAGTACCTATAGTAAGAATCTGACCTATAAGATAAAGAATAGTATAGAAAAATATTAAAAATATATGTTTAGGATCATTTTTAAATCCAATACCATCTATAAAATTACAAGAAAATAAAATGAGTTTATCACCAATACTTTTAGGCAATATTCCAAAAACTTTATAAAAAACCTTATGGGCAAATTCTCTCTGCCATACCAAAAATATTAATACACCAAAACCAACTATAGATAAAACAAATAAAGCAATAGCAGCATAAGTAACTGTTTTAGGTAAATTAGGTATAAATATTACAGAAAGACACAATATAACACCTCCTGTTATAACATCGAATAATCTCTCAGTAACAACAGAAGCTATTAATGCTGATTTACTTACATCTTCTTTAATTCCCAAAATATAAGCACGAGCAACCTCTCCAAGTTTAGCAGGAAGTATATTATTAGCCATATAGCCAATATATGTTGCCATCACCACAGTTCTTTTTTTAATCGGCTTTTTTAATGGAATAAAACATTCCCATCTCAAACCTCTTAAAGCTATTATAGCAACAGATAATACTAAAGAAATAACAAAATATTTAATATCAATATTTTTTACTATTTCTATAGATTCTTTTATATCTATGCCTCTAAATGCAAAATATAAACATACTACACTTATTATAACACCTACAACAACTTGTATAATGGTTTTATGTGTTTTATTCATTAAAAATTATTTCCTATTTTATAAAATTATCTAACAAAATTTTTCATCAAAGCAATAAAATTATCAAAATCATCTAACATCTTTCTAGCTATATCTAAATTAAATTTCTGTAAATACTGAATTTTATTAGCATTAGTGATTTCTAATTTAGTACCATTAGAACAATCTTCAAGAATATTTTTAACTATTGTAGTTAAATCTATTACAGCATTATAAACGCTTAAAACTATTTTATTACCTTCATCATCTATTTTACTTACCATACCTTCTATTAAATCTCTATTGGCATTGGCTTTATTTTTAGATACCATCCAAGTTTTAAGACGTTTTACATTTTCAGATTCAGGAGTTAATGTTGTATCAAATTTTTGAATAATATCTCTTGAATCATTCAATGTATAGAAAGCATCTAAGCCTAATGAATTTCTATCTTTATGAACAAATTCTGCCCCTAAAAACATATCATTAAGCGGATCTTTATAATCCATATCAAATATTTCTATGATAAATGTTTTTATATATTGTAAAGGTTCTACACAAGTAAATGTTTGACAATCAAATTTTTCTAATTGCTCATTTTTTTCTTCATTAACATAAGACATTTTCAATATTTCTATACCGCTAAACATCTTATTACGCATTCCAGCAATTTTACTGCTTTTTATATCAGCAACAATACTATCCATATCTTTTTTAAGATTATTAGTAAAATCTGTAATATAGTTTACAAATATATTAACATTAGACGGACTAACAGTACATTTATATGTAAAATCTTTAAGTAAATAAACTATAATATCATGCAAAAGACTTGGAGTTTGTAAATATTTAATTCTAGCCAAGAAATATTTTATATTTTTTTCAGGTATAGGAGGCATTCCTAAATACTGCTGAAAAACATTTAATGCCGATAAAAGCTCTTTTCTTATCATTATACCATTAACAGCATAATCTAATTTTACCAAGTCATCAACTATTTGTATATTAGAGCTAGGTTTAAATTGAGGGTTTGAATTATAAGCACCATCTACAAATGCCGGACAAAAAGCTCTCAAAAATAAGAAAAAGTCAAAATTAGATAATTGAGCAAAATCTTTAAGCAAATTAAATGTTAAATTAATTTCCTTACCATTTTCACCGCTTATAAATTTTTTAAACTTCACAAAATTGTTTTTTACTTCACTAAATACAGCATTAGGATTCTTACCTTCCTGTATTTTAGCCATCATATAATCTCTATTTAATGTAGAATATAATTCTTTAATTTCATTGCTGAAAGAAACTTCTATAAGATAATATGAAAATTGTTTACCATCTTTAACTACAAATTCTTCTTTTAAAGGTGCAAGTAATGGCCCTATCACTTTATACATTTCAAATACAAATTTAGCACAAGTAGGTGTTAAAGCTTTAGTTTTCAAATCTACAAAATTATACTTCTGTTTGGATATTCTATCAGAATATTCCTCCATACGCATTTTTTCTACTAATTCTGGAGTTCTAATGTTAAATAAATTGTACTTAATATAATCAAAAAAATTCACTGTTACGACACCCCATTTTCATTTTTTAGGTTTAATATAATATACTAAATCAAGTAATATTTAAAGGTTTTTAAAAAATTTTTTATTTCTATAAAATATTATTCCCCTAAAGAAGCCAAAGCTTTTTTAGCGTCTTCATAATTATTATCAATTTCTAAAGCCTTTTTAAAATTTTCAATTGCTGATTTCTTATTGCCTATCAAAGCATTCATTGAACCTATATTATAATATATAAGCTTATCATTAGAATCAACTTCCAAGGCTTTTTCTAAATATCTTATAGCCATCTTATTACTATTTTTCTTTTTATAACAAGATGCTATATTACATAATACATAAGGATTATGTCCTTCATAATTTGCATTTACTTCATGAAATAGAGAAAGAGCTTTATCATAATCTTTATTGTGATGATATATACAGCCAAGCAAATTAACTATATCATTAGTAGGCTTTGCAGTATAAGCCCAATTGGCATATTCCAAAGATATATCATATTCGCCCCATATATAACTTTCAAAAGCTAAATAAGAACATCTTTTATAATCTTTAGCTCTTATCTTAATATCCCTAGATAATGCTAATGCTTTTTCTAAATAATCTCTTCTATTTTCTTTATCCATAATAGCCATATATTCATATATAAAGGAATTTTCTTTTCCATTTGCTAAAAGCTTATTAAAATAGCCTAAAGCTTTAGAATATTCATTACGGTTCATAAATAGAAACCCCATCATATACAATGCTTCCGGATAATCAGAATCATTTGATAAAATAAAATTATAATAATTTTCAGCATCTTCAAATCTTGATTCCTTAAGGGCTATTCTAGCCAAAATAGCCAATGTATAAGAATCATTAGGTTTCTCTGATAGAATAGAGTTATATTTTTCTAAAAGTTTAGCATATTTACCAGTCATAAAATAAACCTGCTTAATTATTTTTATTTGTATTATATAATATTTAGTTATATAAGTAAAACAAATACCAATAATTATTCATAAAATTTTAACATCATATCTTTCCTATAATCGGCAAAAGTATCATTTTCAATAGAATTTCTTAAATCTCTCATAAATCTTTGCATAAATCTAACATTATGTATTGTCATAAGAGTAGAAAATAATATTTCATGAACTTTATCCAAATGATTAAGATATGCTTTAGAGAAATTTCTACAAGTATAACAATCACATTCATTCTCAAGAACTGTATCATCTGTTCTATACTTAGAATTTCTTATTCTTATTATACCATTCATAGTGAAAGCCTCTCCATTTCTAGCATTTCTGGTAGGCATAACACAGTCAAACATATCAATACCTTCCATAACGCCATTAAGTATATCTCTAGGCTCACTTACCCCCATTAAATAACGAGGCTTTTGTTTATTAGTATAAAGCATAACTTTAGAAAGCACTTCATGCATTTTTTCAGGAGTCTCTCCTACAGAAAGACCACCTATAGAATAGAAAGGAAAATCCATATTAACCAAAGTTTCAGCACTCTCTTTCCTTAAATCATCAAACATTCCGCCTTGTATTATACCGCCCAAATACTGATATTCGCTATTAGGAGTACTATCATGATACTCTTTACATTCTTTTGCCCATTTATGCGTTCTTAACATGGCTTCTTTAGCATATTCATAAGTAGCATCATGCTTAGAACATTCATCAAGACACATTATAAAATCAGCACCTATAATATGTTCTGCTTCCATTACACTTCTAGGTGTAAAGAAATATTTTGAACCATCTATATGAGAACTAAATTCCACTCCTTCATCATTGATTTTTCTCAATTTAGCAAGTGAAAATACTTGGAAACCGCCTGAATCTGTAAGTATAGCACCTTTCCAACCCATAAATTTCTTAACGCCGCCGAATATTTTTAATATATCCAAACCAGGTTTTAATACCAAATGATAAGTATTAGCAAGTATTATTTTACTTTCTGTTTCCTCTATCATTGCAGGAGTCAATGCTTTAACACTAGCTTTAGTACCAACAGGCATAAAAACTGGAGTATCTATTTCTATACCATTTATATTTATTTTACCAAGTCTTGCCGATGTTTGTGAACTTTGTTTTAACACATTAAAAGAAAATGACATATTATTCCTTTACCCTAAATATTTAGTACTATTTTATATAAAAATCAATAAATATCAAATTTTTTATCAATAAAAAAGAATATAAAAATTGCTAAAAAATAAAAATAATATTTTTATTCATACCAACACTTAATAATATTGTTAATACAGAATATTTTATTATATAAAAATACAATAAAATGTTATAAGAAAAAAACACAATATTGATTTAATGTTACTAATATATAAATATTTTGCCTATAAACTAATAAATTCTACACTATATAAAAATAGCATAGAATTTATTAATATATTATATTTTTTATTTACTAAAATTATCTGCTTCCGTCTGGAAGTTGGAATACATGTATAGCTGCCATTAATTCTTCAGACTGAGCAAATAACAATTCAGCCGAAGCAGTAGCTTCTTCTACTAAAGCAGCGTTTTTCTGAGTTGTAGCATCCATTTCATTTACTGCTATCTTAATCTGATCTATTCCATTTTGCTGTTCAACGGCACTATTACTTATACCTTCCATAATTCTTGAAGCATCTTCTATTTTGTTTTGAATTTCAATGAATATTTCTTGAGATTCTCTAGCTGTTCCTGTAGCTTTATCTATCTTTTCATAAACATTTTCTATCAAATCAGTAATGCTTTTTACAGAAGTTTGAGTAGTTTGAGCTAGATTTCTAACTTCGCTTGCTACTACAGCAAAACCTTTACCCTGTTCTCCTGCACGTGCCGCCTCAACTGAAGCATTAAGAGCAAGAATATTAGTTTGGAATGCTATATCTTCAATGATTTTTGTAATATCTTTAATTTTAGAGCTAGCTTCATGAACTTCTTCTATGTTAGAAGTTGTTTCAGATATAATATCTCCGGCATTTTCTACTGAAGTTTTTGATGCTAATATCATTTTGCTTCCGTTTATAGAATTATCTGCTGAATCTTTTATAGTAGCTGAAATTTGAGTCATAGAAGCTGAAGTTTCCTCAATGCTTGCAGCCTGACTTTCTGTTCTATGTGCCAAATCAGTATTTTGTTCTGATAATTCTTTTGCCGCCATAGTAATGTTATTAGCTGATTCTGCAACAACTCTTATAGTTTCTACAAGTTTTATTCTCATAGCAACAAATGCATTTGATAACTCTCCAAGTTCATCTTTACGTTTAATTTTTTGTTTTGTAGTTCTTAAATCACCATCTGCTATTTCTTTAGCAAGTCCTACTAATATATTTAATGGTTTTGTTATAGAACGTATAAATGCTGAAATAAATACTGATATTACAATAATTGCAATCAAAGATATGATAATCATCATTCTCATAAGAGCTACATTTGCTTCATAAATCTCTGACTCTGTTGCTGAGACACCTAAAACCCAAGGCATAGTTTCTAATGTTGTATATGAAGCTACCCTTTTACTGCCTTCAAATTCATAACTTAATATACCGCTTTTTTGTTTGAAAGCTTCAGCATATTCCTTAGGAGCATTATTATTAATATTTTTTAAATTACTGTGTATTTTTATAATAATATTTTTATCTATTGCAAACATATTACCTGTTTTACCTATAACAAGAGGTTCTATATGATTCTTATTAAGAGTAGACCAGTTTAATATTACATATAAATAACCAATTACATTACCAACACTGTTATTAACTTTTTCTAATAATATTAATGACCAACCGCCTGTAGTTAAAGAATGAGTAATATTATCTCCAAATACACCTTTATTATTTGAAGTTATCTTATTTTTCAAGTCCGGGTGTATATTAAACATATTTTGTCCAACTAAATCATTATTATCTGAATCAACTAAAACAGTTCCATTAGCATCAGATAAACCTATATTAATAGCATATTCATTCAATGATCTGAATTTTTTAAGGTTATTTAATGCAATGACTCTTGTATCTTCTGTTCTTTCTGCAACATATCTAATTAATTCTTCAGAAGTGCTGTATATACCTGCTATAGTTAATTGATCTTTAAACCAAGTATCAATAAGCGAAGCATATCCCATAACTGTATTATTATAGCCTGTATAAGTTGCATTTTTTATACTGTCAGAAGCCTTAATTTCAGCTATTAAAATCAAGACAATAATAAAAAAGGTAACCATAGAAATAATGAAGAGCGGCATTTTTACCCTTAGACTTTGAAACTTTCTCATAAAAAACATTCTCCGAGTTGTAAAATCTACATTTTATATATAATTTATATATTTTTTTCTAAAAGTGTTATACTTTTTTACATTAGTATAAAAATAAACATCAAAAAGTGTACATTTTTTATTACAAAAATAACTATAAAAAGTAACATTATCTGTTAGAATACACTTTTTTTATATACTCATACGGAAGTATTGCGTTTTTATCGGTATAAAAAAAATTTCCTATAGAAGCTACTTCTGATGAATATATAGTAATTTCATTCAATAAATTTTTATTTGTTGAATAAATATTTATATCATAACCAAGCTGTTTTTTTCCTAATTTAAATATCACCCTATTTAATGATATGCTATTTAAACTTTTTATTATAAAATCTATATCATTAGTATCAGTTACAGATATAAAATCATTTCCATAATTTATATCTATTTTTGATACACTTTCAGGATAACATTTAATACCATTAATAGGAACTTTGTACCATAAAACAGCTATAATAATAATTAATAGCGGTATAAATCCAATAATTTTTTTTAATTTATCTTTCATTTTTTAACTTTTATATTTTAAGATTAAGATTATAACATATAAAAAATTATTTATCAAATAATAAATTCATATTATTAGTGTTTAAGAGCCATAGATATTGCACACTTTTAGTTTAAAAAAAGATGGTATTCCTTATAATTTATAATTGCTACAAA
>NZ_CALXRM010000055.1 GCF_944390845.1 uncultured Brachyspira sp. | reverse complement strand
TTTAAATTATGATACACCTATGTTATACTTTAAAAAACTAAGGAATACTTAATGCAATATGTCTGGCTCCTGTGCAGAGTTTAATTAATTTACGTATTGACAAAGTATTATTTTTAATATAAAATTGATTTACTATTAAAAGTAAGAATAATTTTGGATATTATTTTAATGAATAATTTATTTTTGTATAAAAAGTTGAAACAAAGCTTCTTTCTTTGGGAGTGTTAAATTATATATTTACCAATAATTTGTAAATTATAATTTTTGAATATTTAGGCTCCCTAAAGAAGGGGGCTTTTTTTATACTTTTATCAAAGTTATTATTCATAAAATACTACAAAATTATGAATTGTATATATTAATTAGGAGTAAATCTTATGGAACATTATGGTTTATTGGGTATCATACCCCCGCTTTTAGCCATTATACTTGCCCTAGTTACCAAAGAAGTAATTATTTCTCTTACTCTTGGTATATTATCAGGCACATTAATAATAGCACATGGTAATGTATTTACTGCTATTACAATATTTACTGATAAGGTAGCAGAAATGAGCAGTGATGCTTGGAATATAAGAATACTTTTATTCTGTGCTTTGCTTGGTGCTTTTGTTAGTATGCTTTCAAAAACTGGAGCTACTAAAGCTTTCGGATTATGGGCTAGTAAATATTTGAAAACTAAAAAAAGTATACTAATTTTTACTTGGTTCTTCGGACTTATCATATTTATAGATGACTATTTTAACAGTTTATCAGTTGGTACTGTTATGCGTCCTGTTTCAGACCAGAATAAAATTTCAAGAGCTAAACTTGCTTATATATTGGATTCTACTGCAGCTCCTGTATGTATACTTGCTCCTATATCAACTTGGGTTGTAACTGTTATGAGTTATATAAGAGATTCTGAAGGTTTTGAATCTTTGAATATAAGTGAATTTATATTTTTCATAAAAATGATACCTTATTCTGTTTATCCGCTTCTTGCTTTGGCTTTTGTAGTTCTTATTTCTTTAGTATTTAAAGATTTCGGACCTATGAAAAGAAGTGAAGACAATGCTCAGAATGGAAAACTTTTTGATGAAGAATTATATGGAGCTTGCCCTGGTAATATGGAAACTTCTTCAAACAATCAAGCTAAATGGTATGATATGGTTATAGCTATACTTGTACTTATAATAGTTTGTATAGTGATGTTCCCTGTTACTACATATATGGGTTTAGTAGGAAGTGATGGAATAACAACTTTCTCTCAAGCTATGTCAAGCATATCTTTGAATCAGGCATTCTTGGATACTGATGCTTCTAAAGCTTTATTCTATGGTGCTGTTATTTCGCTTATGATAATGTACATCTATTATGTAGCTAGAAGATTATTAAGTGTACGTTCTGCTGGAAACTCTATTATGGAAGGTGTTAAATCTATGGTTCCTGCATTAGTAGTTCTTGCATTAGCTTGGTCTATAGGAAGTGTTATTAAATCATCTCCTGCAGACGGCGGACTTGGACTTGCTGCTTTCTTATCTGAAGCTGTAAAAGGTGGCGGTTTCCCTCTTTGGATACTTCCTGCTATAGGTTATTTACTTGGCTGTGTTATAGCTTTCTCTACTGGTACAAGCTGGGGTACTTTTGCTATACTTATTCCTATAGTTATACCTATTGCTAATGGTCTTGCTGCTGCTAATGGTTATACTGATAATGCACTTCTTAATGTTCTTCTTATAAATGTTGGTTCTGTTGTTTCAGGTGCTGTATTCGGCGACCATTGTTCTCCTATATCTGATACTACAATACTTTCATCCACTGGAAGTAACTGTCCTCTATTAGAACATGTTGCAACACAGATTCCTTATGCTGGTTTGGTTGCTATATCTACTTTCATTGGTGTAATAGTTGGAGGAATAAGTTTAAATCCTATAGCTGCATTATTAACAGGATTCATAGTAATGTGCGTACTTGCCTTACTTGCTCCTAAGTTTTATGATAAAATTTAAAGTTTTAAGAAAAGCTAATTAATTAAAAATATAAAAAATAATCCTTTAATATTATTCATTTAATATTAAAGGATTTTTATTATGTTCTAATTATATAGTATTGTAAATTCACTGCCCTATTCCGCACGCAGAATAAAATTATAAATATAATTCAGTTATAAATTGTATTGAAACAATAAATAGAAATGCATTTACCGTGCGTTAAATAAACTATAAATTTAAATAACACTTGGGCGGGTGCTGTAATTTCTAATTAAGTTAAAAAAATAATCAAATTAAAATTGCAAATTGTACAATCAAGAAAAAGGGCGGGGTATGTAATTAATTTTTTAAAACAAAAATTATTTAGAATTCCCACCCTTTAGATTTATCACTTTTATATGTATTTGAAATTTAATTATATTTAATGTTTTAATCAGAAATTATAGCTGCCCACCCAAGATTTTTGTAGATTTATAGAATATATACCGCACACAGAACAAACTATCAAATATAATTACATGTGAATATCATTTTTTTAATATCATAAATTTTATTTACCGTGCGTTAATACAATTATAATAAAAATTTATCTAAAAAGCTGTACCCAATATAATTTTCCATTGCTGTCTTTATAAACACCTATACCTATGTAACTATAACCGCCAATAATATTTGCGTAGTGCCCTGAAGAATTTATCCAACCGTTCATCACAGCTTGAGGTGTTTGATAATACGCAGCTATATTCTCAGCTGAAGGACTTGGACAATCTGGTACATCTTTTGCCACTGTATACCAAGGAGTTCCATCTGGTCTAGTATGGCTAAAATAAGTTGATATTTCTTTGGCACGTATAGCCGTTGCCATATTTAATTTTTCATCTAATTTTAAAGATGATTTACCAGCCTTTGCTCTTGTTTCATTTACTAATTTAAATACTTCCTGTATCTCTTGTTCATGTCCTGTATATTGTACATTATCTTCATCAGCTACAGGATTATACTTGCTTCTGCATGATAATATTATAAAAGCAAATAGTAATATAAATAAAGTTCTTTTCATAATATAAAATCCTTAAATAATTTTATAAATCAAATTTTACTTCGTCTTCACCTTCATAACAATATCGGCACACGCATTTATATATATCATCTCCAATTACAACTCTATCAACATCTTTAACTATTCTCTTTGAATATATTCCTTTTCTCCCGCAGTCGCATTTGCCGAAAACTTTTGTATGTATATCAATCAAATCTTCTTCTATTAATGCAGATACGCTTTCCCAATAATTCCTTTTGTAATCCATGTCGAGTGAAGCTATATAAAAATTTGTTCTGCAGTTTCTTTGTGTGCATGTTTTTATAAGCTGTATAAAAATAGAAGTATCATTTAAAAAACAAAATTCATCTATTCCAATAATATCATATCTGGCAATGTAATTATAAATATTTTCTATATCCTTTCCAAGATTATTTTCAATTTCTTCTTCAGTTATTATATCTATTCTTTTATCTAAATAAACATCTTTATCCCTACAGAAATACCCTCTGAAAGATATTTTAGGATATATAAATAATATTTTTATGTTTTTATTTTCAAGTAAAAGATAGTCCAAAGTTTTGATAAGATATTTTGATTTACCGGCAAACATTGGGCCTGTGATTAAGTGATTCATATTAATTCCAAACTTTTTTCTTCAAGATGATTTAATTATTATATCATTTAATTGTGTATATATCAAATTTGAATGCTGTAAAAAAGTATATTATAATAAGTTTAATTTTATTTTAAATATAGTATAATGTATATATGAAGTTTAGGAGTTCATTATGAAAGCTAGTGAAGCTAAATTAAATGATTTAATAAAGAAAAATGATATACAATTTGTTATACCAGTATATCAAAGGAATTATGATTGGACTATAAAAGAATGTAAAGTTCTACTAAATGATATAAAAGATGCTGGTAAATTAGATAGAGAACATTTCATAGGAAGTATAGTATATGTTGATGATCATGCTCCTAAAACAGGAATACAAGAATTAATTATAGTAGATGGACAGCAAAGATTAACTACAATAATATTAATTTACTTAAGATTATATAAACTAGCAAAAGATTTAGAAGATAATAGATTAAGAGATAGGATTTACGAACATTATCTTATAAATAAATATGCTAACACAGAAGAAGAAAAAATAAAATTAAAACCAACAGAAAATAATAATAAAGCATTAAAATCTATTTTGTTAGGAGGAGAGTTTAAAGAAAAATCTAACATAATAGATAATTATAATTTTTTTGAAAAAGAAATAAACAGCTATAATTATGAAAGTATTTTATATGGATTAGAAAAATTAATATTTGTTGATATGTCTTTAGATAGAAAAGAAGATGATCCTCAGTGTATATTTGAAAGTTTAAACTCCACTGGATTAGCATTATCACAAGGTGATTTAATAAGAAACTACATTTTAATGAAATTAAATTCAAAAGAACAAAAATATATTTATGAAAATTATTGGGAATTTATAGAAAAAAATGCAAGAGATGAAAGTCTTAATAAAGATATGGTATCAGATTTTATTAGAGATTTTATGACAGCAGAATATAATAAAATACCAAATAAAAATAGAATCTATGAAGAGTTTAAAGAAAAATATTCTATAACCAATTTAGAAGAAATAGAAAACTATTTAAATAGTTTAAAAGAGTACTCAAATTATTATAATAAACTATTAAATCCCAAAAATGAAAAAGACAAAGATATATCAATAAAACTTGAAAATATAAAAACAATAGAAGTAAATGTATCATATCCATTCTTTTTGAAAATTTATAAAGATTATAATGATAAAGTTATAGACAATAAAACTTTTTTAAAAATTATTGATTTAATAGAATCTTTTGTATTCAGACGATTTATATGTGATGTATTCAGCAATGCTATGAATAAAATATTTATGTCACTATATAGTAAAATAGATAAAAATAATTATTACAATTCATTGGAGGAATATTTATGCAAATTAAAAAATGTTCAAAGATTTCCAAATAATGATGAAGTTATTAATAAATTAAAAGAAAAAGATATATATAATGCTATGAATACAAAAAGAAAAATGTATTTATTCAATAAATTAGAAATGGGACTTGGTAAAACGGTTGTTGATTTTTCAAAAACCGATTTTGAAATAGAACATATATTTCCTCAAAATCCTATAAAAGAATGGAAAGATAATTTAACAGATGAAGAATATAAAACAATGCAAAGCAAACTTCATACTATAGCTAATTTAACAATATCTGCAAATAATAAAGAACTTTCAAATAAAACTTTTTTAGATAAAAAAAATATGAACGTAGATAATAAAGAACAGGGATATAAATACAGCCACATTTGGCTTAATGAATATTTAAAAAGTATAGATGAATGGAATACTAAAAGAATAGAAGAACGTTTTAATATTCTAAGCGAAAGATTTATAAATATCTGGACATATCCTAATATTATTATCAATGAAATTAACAACAATACTATTAATGAAGAAACAAATATATTTGAGGCTGGAGATCCAACTGGTAAAAAATTAGATTATATAATATTTAATGGTGAGAAAATAGATAAAGTAGTAGATGTTTCAAAATTATTTTCTTTTGTATTAAGATATTATTATAATCAAAATAAAGAGTTATTCTTTACAGAAGAAATGCAAAGTCTAATTCAAATTACAAAAAATAAAGATGAACTTAGAACAGAATATCCAATAGATATAGACGATATATATTTTGCAGAAAATAATTACAGCAGTGAAAGAAAATTTTATTTAATTAAATATTTGATAGAAAAATTTGATATGGAAGATGAATTATATATTAAATACAAAGATTAATTTAAAGTGAGCCGAAACCAGCAAATAAATTTATTTATTTGCTGATTATAAGTTGAGGCGAACATGACAATAATATAAGATTTAATAATCCTAATTGAAGTTTTTAATTCATAATTTTTTATATTCAGTAAATTTCTTTTATTTACTGATTGTATGTTGAGGATATAATAAGAATAAAGAAATTTATTTATTCTTATTATTATGAAGTTCTTTTACTTTTGTCCATATAGTGTTTAATTTCTTTTGCATAATAATATCAGGAATGAGTAACATAGCAGTAATTACTAGAATAATAACAATAACTGCTAATATAGTACCAGCAAATACTAATAATACTTCAGGATTCAAAGTAAAACTATTATAAGCTCCTCCGTAAAGTACCGACATACCGCTTAGCAATACTCCCATAACAAAAGCAAATATTAATCCGCCTATAATAGGAATCCCTACAAATAATACAATAATAAATGAAACCATAATTATTTGAGTAACATCATTTCTGTCATTTTCATCAATTTTTAAAGCTATTTCTTTATGAATAATATTCCCATATTTATTATACCAATATATGCTGTAAAGATTGCATGTTATAATACTAAGTAAAAGTTCTAATTCAGGAGATATATCTTTTCGCTTAGTAAATTTTTTCACTTCTAAACTGACATAGTAAAGCCAATAGTAATGGTATATTCCTAAAGTAAAGAAGTTTAGAATAAACATTGTAGGAATTGATCTTACAGCACCTATATTCATAAAATTATTCCTATTATTGTTATACTAGCCTACGCCTTAAATAAGCTAGTGATTACTCACTAGCTGGCTTACCAAAGGTACCTACTCGGTCGGCTAGCTTTTTTATATATAGTTTTCAAAAGCTCGTAATTTTTTATTCTGTTGCTATGCCACCTTTAATGGTGTCTTGCCTACATCTGCCGACACCTGCCGAAGGCACGCTTCGCGAAGTGGACTTTGGCAGGTAGGCTAACTTTTTTATTATTGCTATGCTCTTTAATAGCCTCTGTTTTCAAGTTCTATCTGTATCTGTGAACCATGCACAAAGCCATGAATTGCATCTTTTCCGTCTTTAGCCTCTGGAGGAAGATAAAATACTTCAAGCCACTTTGTTTCGATATCTCTATAATTCTCATAATCAATACCTGCTCCATTGATAGATAATAAAACTCCCCCATTATAAATCATATCGTTTTTCAAAATCTTTCCTATTACTTTTCCATTTGCTTTATCTCTTATATTCACATAATCATCTTTAGAATTATATTCAAGTTCGTTGTAATGAACCTCCCCTACATTATAATTATATTTACTAAAATACTCTGTTTCTACATCACCTAAAGCCTTAAAACCTACAATATCACCGTAAGCCTCTCTTGATGCTTCACCATCTCCATAAAAACGATAATTTCTAATTGTAACTTCAGCTCTTACAGCAGCAGCACCTAAAAATCTTTTATTTAAAGGTTCTGGTAATTTTACTTCAATATTTTCTAATAAAACACCGAATTCCAATCTGTCAAATTCAACGCCGCTAAAATCCCAAGAATCACCATATTTAGAAGCACCTTGATTTTTCAAATCCATTTCAGATGAAGCATATAAAAAAGGAAGATCTACATTATTATCAGGATAAAATCTTAAAGCAGTATAATTATTTCCCATATCATAATTATCAGATCTTTCAAGAATTCCTGTTAATGTAATCTCTCCATCAAAATAAACCATACCATAACTTTCCACATTATAGGCTTTAAGTGTATTTTTTGTCACTTTACCATCATCGCTTAAAAGTTCAGAAAAATACGCTTCACTAGGCGGAAATGCCCATAAAAAATTAATGCTTAAAAGAAATAAAATAATTTTTTTCATTGAATAACTCCTATTATTGTTATGTTCGCCTACGCTAATATAAGCCAGCAACTAAAGTTACTGGCTGCTACGGCTCACTTTTTTGTTATATATAGTTTTCAAAATCTTGTAATTTTTTATTTTGTTGTTATGTCACCCTTAAGGGTGCCTACTTGGTCGCCTTAAAGCAGTGAATAAGTAAACTTATTCACACGTCTGTACCCCTGTGGGGCTGGCTCAGCTCACTTTTTATTATATAGTTTTCAAAATCTTATAATTTTTTATTCTGTTGTTATGCTCGCGACGAAGTCCACATTGCGAAGCAAGGTGCAGCCGCCTTAAATAAGCTAGTGAGTAAACTCACTAGCTGGCTTACCAAAGGTACCTACTCAGTCGGCTCGCTTTTTTATCTAGTTTATATAGTTTTCAAAAGCTCGTAATTTTTTATTTTATTGTTATGTCATCCGTAATGGTGTCTTGCCTACGCCTTTTTATTATATATAAAAAACTTGTTCGTCACTACACTCACAAGTTTTTTATTTAGTTTATACCTAAACAATTATATTTTGTCAATTTTATTTTTTATATAGTCATTATTTTCGGGGACTAGCCCCCGAACCCCCAACTTCTTTTGCCGAATAGGCACCTACTCGGTGTTGCCACAAGCGAAGCCCACCTCGCGAAGTGGACTTTGGCAGGTAGGCTAACTTTTTTATTATTGCTATGCTCTTTTAATAGCCTCCGTTTTCAAGTTTTATCTGTGAACCATGCACAAAGCCATGAATTGCATCTTTTCCGTCTTCAGCCTCTGGAGGAAGATAAAATACTTCAAGCCACTTTGTTTCGATATCTTGATAATTCTCATAATCAATACCTGCTCCATTGATAGATAATAAAACTCCCCCATTATAAATCATATCTCTTTTCAAAATCTTTCCTATTATTTTTCCATTTGCTTTATCTCTTATATTCACATAATTGTCTTTAGAATTATATTGAAGTTCGTTGTAAGAAACATTTCCTGAATTATAATTATTTTTACTAAAATACTTTGTTTCTACATCACCTAAAGCCTTAAAACCTACAATATCACCGTAAGCCTCTCTAGATGCTTCACCTTCTCCATAAAAACGATAATTTCTAATTGTAACTTCAGCTCTTACAGCAGCAGTACCTAAAAATCTTTTATTCAAAGGTTCTGGTAATTTTACTTCAATATTTTTTAATAAAACACCGAATTCCAATCTGTCAAATTCAACGCCGCTAAAATCCCAAGAATCACCATATTTAGAAGCACCTTGATTTTTCAAATCCATTTCAGATGAAGCATATAAAAAAGGAAGATCTACATTATTATCAGGATAAAATCTTAAAGCAGTATAATTATTTCCCATATCATAATTATCAGATCTTTCAAGAACTCCTGTTAATGTAATCTCTCCATCAAAATAAACTATACCATAACTTTCTACATTATAGGCTTTAAGTGTATTTTTTGTCACTTTACCATCATAGCTTAAAAGTTCAGAAAAATACGCTTCACTAGGTGGAAATGCCCATAATAAATTAATGCTTAAAAGAAATAAAATAATTTTTTTCATTGTAATAACTCCTGTTAATATATAAAAAATTACTCGCCAATAAGCTCTAGCAACTTCCTTTGTCAGTTGCTAGAGGCTCGTAATTTTTTATTCTGTTGTTATGCTCGCGACGAAGTCCGCATTGCGAAGCAAGGTGAAGCCGCCTTAAATAAGCTAGTGAGTTTACTCACTAGCTGGCTTACCAAAGGTACCTTGCCTACGGCACGCAGAGTGTTGGTCGCCTTAAAATAGTGAATAAGCACGCCTGTGCTCAGCTCACTTTTTTATTATATAGTTTTCAAAATCTTGTAATTTTTTATTATATATAAAAAACTTATTTTTTACTACATTCACAAGTTTTTTATTAGTTCTATATAGTTTTAATTTTTTCTTATCATTATATATAAATTAAAACATAAATATTACAAATTTATAAAATACTTACTATTATACTATTTTATAACCGTACTCCTTTGCCATATCATTAGCTGTTTTACCTTCTTTATTTTTTATATTCACATCAGGATTTAATTTTAATATCTCATCTACAAGAGGTTTATATTTAAATGTTATAGCATGCATTAATAAAGTGTTTCCTCTATTATCCTGTGCATTAATATCTGCTCCATTATATACCAATAACTTTATAAGTCTATCAGCAGCATTTGTAGCTTTTATTTTTTTCTGATCAATACGATATATGGGAATATTTTCTGTCATTAACTTAACATTTTCTAAATTACTAATAGATGATATAGTATAAAATAAAGCTGTTTTCCCTTCATTATCTTTTATATTAGGATCTGCTTTGGCTGATAAACATAAATCTATTATTTCAGTTCTATCATTTTTAACAGCTAACATTAATGTTGTTAAACCTTCATTATTTTGAGCATTAATATCAGCACCTTTTACAACTAAAAATTTTATAAAATTTTGATTTTCATAATATAATGAATTTTCTATTAAAATAGTCATTCCATATTTATTTTTTTTATTGATGTCTGTGCCATTTTTTAGTAAATAATCAATAGTTTCCTTTTTTCTAGTATAAAATAGTAGAACCATCATTATCTACAGTATTAAAATCAGGATTATATTTTTCAAATAGTTTTAATATTTCAAGTTCATTTAAAGAAGCTGCCAAGAAAAATGCATTTCTTCCGCGTTTATCTTTTATTTCAGTAACATCGGCTTTATGTTCTAATAAAATCTTAACCGCCTCTATTGATCTTGCTATTATAGCATTCATTAAAGGAGTATATCCTTCTTCTTTATCTTGAACATTTATATTAACTTTATCAATTAATTTTTTTATTATACAAATTTTACCATAAAGGCAGGCATTCAAAAAATTGTTTTCATCTTTAGACATAACATCAAAAGTTTCTAACACAAAAACTACTCCTCAATAATTAATATGCTAATTTCTTAATAATCTCATATTATATACTTCACATATAATTGAGTATAATAAATTTATTAGTTAGTTTCATTTTTTATAATAATAAAAATTACTCTTATTAATTAAGCTATATTTATTATTATTTTAAATATTATTTATGATGTTGTTTAGGAATTAATGACATAATACAACTTTTCATAAAAAATCAAAAACCTCAATTAAAATATAAACCATTAAATTAAAAAAGTCAATATACATATATATGGTATAAAATATTTAAGAAGCTGATTGTAAAAGAACAATAAAAAATTAATATATAATTATCAAAAAATTATTTAGTACTTGAATTCATTTTCTTATATGCTATAGTTTAAACTATTAAATAAATGTAGATGGAAAACAAATTGAATATAAAAACACAAAACAAAAAAATAGAACTGCTCGCACCTGTTGGAGATGAAAGAGGTTTGAAAGCCGCTGTTAATGCTGGGGCTGATGCTGTGTATTTCGGTACTAAAAGTTTTAATGCTAGAGTGGGTGCTGCTGAAAACTTCGATGAAAAGGCTCTTGAAGAAAATATAAAATTCGCAAAATTAAGAAATGTTAATGTTTATATTACAGTTAATACTTTAGTTTATAATGATGAAATTGATAAAGTACTTCCATTAATAAAAACTGTTTCTGATTTAGGAGCTGACGCTATTATAGTTCAAGACTTGGGAATCATTGATATTGTTAGAAATAATTTAACTATTCCAGTGCATGCAAGTACTCAGATGTCTTGTAATAATTTAGACAGTGTAAAACTACTTAAAAGTATTGATATTGACAGAGTGGTTCTAGCTCGTGAGATGAGTTTAGAGAATATAAAATATATTAGAGATAACATAGATATAGAACTTGAAACTTTTGTGCATGGAGCTTTATGCGTAAGTTTTTCAGGTCAATGTGCTTATTCATATTTGCATGGCGGAAGAAGTGCAAACCGAGGAGCTTGTGCCCAGCCTTGCAGAATGGAATACACCGGAGGAAAAACTGATTATCCTTTAAGCACTAAAGATTTAATGACTATTGATATAATTCCAAATTTACTAGAAAGCGGAATAACTTCATTTAAAATTGAAGGACGTGCTAAAAGAAGCGAATACGTTGCAGTTACTACTTCAATATATAGGCATGCTATTGATTTGGCTTTGGAAAATAAAGATATACCCATTGAAAAATACAGAGAAGATTTGATGAAGATTTTTAATAGAGGCGGATTTTCACAAGGTTATTATTATAATTCAAAAGATATTTTTGAAAATTATAAGCCTAGCCATGACGGTGAGTATATAGGAGAAGTTACTGCATACAGGAAAAATAAAATATATATAAAAGCAGAAAAAGAATTGAATGTTTATGACGGGTTATCATTTGGAGATAGCGGAAAAGTTGGAATGCAGATTTCTGATTTGTATAAAGATAATACAAGAGTAAAAAGAGCGAAAGGAAATTTAAGTTTTTCAGCCGTTTTAAAAAATGTAAATGTAGGTGATGAAGTTTATAGAACCACTGATAAATTACAAATGGACGAAGCAGACAAAATAATTGAAAGCGACCATTTTAAACATAAGCTTGATTTAAATTGTATAATTGGATTTGATGATATTGATAATAATAAAAAAATAAAATTAACAGTCAATAGCAAATATGATGAAAGACTAAACAATATAGAATATATAAGCGATTATAAACTTCAGGAAGCTAAAACTAAAGCAACAACTAAAGAAGATATTTTTAATTCTCTTTCAAAGACTGGAGGTACTGTATTTGAATTTGAAAATATTAATATAGAAGAAAAATTCAAAAATCCTTTTATACCTGTTAAAATTTTAAATGAAGCTAGAAGATACCTAATTGAAAAACTTGAAGATATTTTAATGCAGTCTAAAAAAATTAATTATAATAAAGATTGTGAAAAAAATATTAATTATCCTAATACTGATATAAAAGTTTTAATTGCAAACAGTGAAGAAAAAATTAATTTATATTCTGATATTCATTATGATAAAAAAATATTATTTCCAAATGTTTATGATGAAAATATAATTAAGCTTTTTGAGGCTAAAAAAATAGACGGTATACTCCTGCCTCATGTTACATTCGACAAAGACATTGAAGTTATAAAAAGCATAGTAGAAAAAACAAATAACATGATAGTAATATGCAATAATTTAGGACATATTGAAGCATTAAAAGGTAAAGCTATATTATGGGCAGGCATTGGACTTAATGCAATTAATAATTACAGCGTAAACCTTTTATATAAATTAGGAATTGATACTGTTATATCTGCTATAGAAGCAGGTAAAAATTTAAAACATACTTTATCGATAAAAGAAGGTTTTATTCCTGCTATGAACTTTGCTTTCTGTCCGAAAAGTATGTCAGTAGGCTGCAGTAAATGTAAACAAGAAGATATCATTGATCATAAAGGAAATACTGTAATATTTGATTGTGTTAGAATGTATAACAAAACAAGTTTTATACTAGAAAAAATAAAAAATAAAAATGGAAATATTTATTATTATATTTCTTAATTATATTTATTAAAATAAAAAAATAGAGATATAAAATTAATTATATCTCTATTTCACACAATTATAATAATTATTTATTGTTTTTTATATTGTTATATTTTACTAAAAATTCATCTGCTAAATCTTGAAGTTCTTTTGAATACTGAACATTTAAATTCATAGAATTGCTTATTACATTAGGATCAGAATTCTTTTTAGACATTTCCAAATTCATTTTAGTTTTTTCTAAATAAATTTTTTGTTTTAAGCTATGAAATCTTGGCTGATATTCTTCTTTTAATTTCATAACTTCTGCCAATTGAGCCTCTGTTAATCCTGCCTCATTATAAATAAAATATTCATAATTACAGCTTCCGTCATAATCTTTCCAATCATATTTTTTTTCTTTAGCATATACAGATACTGATAATATAACTGTAAATAAAATAATACTAATAATGTGTCTCATAATATAACCCCTTAAAATGACATGTTGTATTTGTTCTATTAGACGAATAAATATATAAAAAGTTCCTAAGAATTTATTTTTTTATATAAAAACATCTTATATAAGGTTTATAAAAATCTCTATTCATATATTATCCTATAATATTAAAAATTACAGGATAAATAATTATGAAGATTTTTAAAGTCTTATTTTTACTATTAATAATCACATCTTTATCATATGCTCAGAATCAAACAGTTTATATAACTGAGAAAGGCAAGAAATATCATAGAGAATATTGCCGCACAACAAAAAATTCAAATACAACAGCTATTTCATTAAGTAAAGCTCTGTCAATGGGATATTCTGCCTGCAAAGTATGTAATCCTTAAAAGTACATAATTATATAAAAAATATTATTCTACAAAATTTATAAGCTCACCTATTTCATCAATACAGCATGTTATTTTATCACCGCTTTTCATGTATTTAGGCGGATTAAATGACATACCTACCCCTCCAGGTGTGCCTGTTGCAATAATATCGCCTGCTTCTAATGTCATGCCTTTAGATATATCTGACACCAAATAATTTATATTATGTATCATATATTTTGTATTTGATGATTGTCTTTCTTCATCATTCAAAATGCTTTTTACATTCAATGGAAATTTTAAATCATCTTTATATACTATACAAGGTCCCATAGCACTGTATGAATCTAAACTTTTTCCTTTATACCATTGAGAATGGCGTTTTTGTATATCCCTTGAAGATATATCATTAAATATACTATATCCGAATATATAATCCTGAACTTCATCAGGCTCTATATCTTTTCCGCTCTTTCCTATAATTATTGCAAGCTCCACTTCATAATCCAAGCATTTATCCAAATCAAATCTTGCCTTAATTTTATCTCCAAGTCCTATAATCTCTATGGCTCTCTTTGAAAAATATACTGGTGCTTTTACTTCCTTAAAATCTTTCATGTCTTTTTTTATTTCTGTAAGATGATCGCTGTAATTAACTCCTACGCATATAATATCATGAATAGGTTTTCTTATTGGCGAAAGTATTTGAACATTATCTATAGAATAAGCATGTGTAAAATTTTCTTCTGCATATCTTAATTTCTCCAATATATTATCATCAATTATTTTTATTAATTGAATCATCGGATTTTCACTAGGTTTGAAATCTGTTATTATTTCATTTATAGCAATTACTTTGCTTCCATCTTTACTCAATATTCCAACCGACTCTGTATTATTCCATTCAACAAAAGATACAAATTTCATTTTTTATCTCCATTTATAAAAATTGCAAAAATAATACATCATAACCAAAAAATATAGTTATATTATTAATAATGATATTTTAGACAATTTTTAAAGTTTTTTAATTTATAGTGTTTTTAATAGTGTGTTAATATTATACTCAATTTGTTATTGTTTTTCAATATAGTATTTTATTATAATTTTTCATTACAGCAAATTCTAAAACCCGCCCATTATTCTTTATTAATTAATTTTACAATTATTATTTTAATTAACTTTTTTGTTTTTTTAGAAAAAGCACACCCACCCTAAATGTTAATTAAATTTATAATTCTTTTAACGCACGGTAAATACAACCTTGAATATAAATAGTTCAGCAATACAAATTTTTTTTTATATTAAAATCAATTCACCGTGCGGTTTGGAGATTCAAATTTCTAAATTCCACTTGGGCGGGCATGCTTTTTTTTATTTTTGTAACAAGGATAATTAAAACAATAATTTAAATAAAAACAAAAAATTTTAAAGGGTGGGGTTTCTAAATAATTCATTAAAGGAAAACAAAATATAAATCGCACTTGAAAAAAAATATAGTTATACTATACTAATAAAAAATAAAAATAATAATAGGTACAAGATGAAAAAAGAATACAATTATAAATTAGTAGAAGATGACTTTGTAGACTTTCAATTACATTACTTAAAAATCAATTCCAAAATGACTGCCTCAATAAAAAAAACAATAATTATATTAGTAGCTTTATATATTATCATATTCGTGTCAATGGCTGTATATTTTAGAGATAATGCCTTGCTAATAATAATAATGGCAGTATTAGTTTCAGCATTTTCTATTTTGCAAATATTAACATATAGAAAACGTATAGAAATAAAAATAGCCAAGAAAGTAAAAGAATATGTAAGAAGCGGTAAATTGGATAAAGTATTTGGAGATAAAGAATTAACAATTTATGATGATAAAGTAGTATTTAAAGAAGACAGAGGTACAAGCTCTTTCAATAAAGATGATATAAAAAATATAGACGCAAGTGCTAAATCTTTGTTTATTTATACAGATGAAATGTCAGCAATAATTATACCTAAACATTGTTTAAAACAAGAAGATATAGATTTTATTTTATCATATAAAAAATAACACTTGAAAAAGTGAGAATATTATTATAGTATTGAATTATGGTTATTTTAAAAATGAAATTAAAAGGTGATAAAATACATATCAAAGTGTCAGGCGGAGATGTATTTACTATACCTAAAAACGGACTTTATGAATTAGATATATATGAAGGAATGGAACTAGAATATGAAGAAATTCCTCATATAAGAAATAAAGCCTTTGAATCTGCCGCAAGGAAAACAGCAGTATCTATATTAAAAAGAGGCTTTATCAGTGAAGGCATGCTCAAAGATAAAATGCTTAAAAAAGGCCATAAAAAAAGATTTATAAGATATGCCGTTTCATACTGTAAAGAATATGATTTAATAGATGATAAAAGATTTGTAAAAGTTGCTGTAAATAGTTTAAAACTTAAAGGCAAAAGCAAAAGACATATTATAGATTATCTAAAGAAATGTAAAATAAAATCTTCATTAATAGAAAGAGTTCAAAATTCTATAAGTGAAAAAAGTGATGATAAAGCATTGAAACAAGCCATAGTAAAATACTATAGAGTGTATGAACATAAAGATAGAAAGGAAGATTATATTATCAAAGCCTTAATGAGAAAAGGTTTTAAATATGATAGAATAAAAACTTTACTCACAAAATATATGAATAAAAAAAAATAGAAACGAATAAATTAATTAATTGATAAAAATAGTTACAAATAACCATTTACTTTATTATTAATAAGGTTTAATATATTCTATTATGAATAGTATAATAAAAATTAATAATAAAATCAAAACATCAGTATCAATAATAAGTGCTATAATTTGTATAATATGTGCGAGTTTATCTGTAGTTGTTTTGGTTCTTTTAATCATTAATTCAAATACAGCTAGAGAGATAACTTCTTTTTCACTCTATTCAAGTTTTCTAATTATATTTTATATAATAAATTCAATATACCATTTTTTCCCATTTAATAATAAAGCTAAAAAAGTCTTTTATATATTATCACATGCATTTTTTATTATGATGATATGGGGAGTTTATATCCCTCCTTGTTTAATATCATTAAAAAACGGTTGGGGTTGGAGTTTCTTTGGGATAATTACCGGACTTTGTGTATTAGCTATCATATTGAGAAGCATATTTGGATATAGATGGAGCGGTTTTAGTGAAACTATTTATTATTTAATATTAAACTGGGTTTGGCTTATAGCAATATCAAAAATATCATCAGCCGTCGGAGAATACGGAGCCATACTTTATTTAACTGGATTCTTACTTTTAACTATAGCTATGGTATTTTACAGACTTGCTATGTATGATGCCAATAAAAGATATAAATTATTCTTACCATTATTTTATTTTCTTTTAATAATATCTAATATATGCCATGCAGTTTTTATGTTTAGATATGTTGCTAATATTTTTTAAAATTACTATAATATATATCACAATTACATAGGAGAGGACTCATGATTAGAGAAAGACTAAGCGACTATATTCAAAACACTATAAAAGAAAACTGGGATATAAATGCTCTGGCTGATTATGGTACAGATAAGATATTAAAATACTCTGATGTAGCAGAAAATATTTCCAAAATACATATAGCCTTTAAAAAGCTTGATATACATAAAGGCGAAAAAATAGCTCTATGCGGAAGTAATTCTGTTAATTGGGCTTTGATATATTTATCAGTAGTAAGTTACGGTGCTGTTATAGTACCTATATTAGTTGATTTCTCTAAAGAAGATATAGCTTCTATACTTAAAGATTCAGGATCTAAATTCCTTTTTGCAGATAAGCATATTATTAATGGAATAGAACCAAAAACTATAGAATCTCTAAATAAAGCATTCTACTTAGATACTTTGGATACAGTAATTATAAAAAATAATGAAGATAATAAAGAAAATCAAGATAATAAAAAAGAAATAAAAAAAGATAATATATTTAATGATATAAAACTAGAAGATTTCAGCAAAGAAAATTTTCATCTCACAATATTTGAAAATGAAACTTTAGCTACTATTATATATACATCAGGAACTACAGGATTCAGTAAAGGAGTTATGCTCAATCATAATTCACTTGCTGCTAATATAAGATTCGCAATTAATAATATGCCTATCAAGTCTAATGACCATATACTTTCATTTTTGCCATTAGCACATGTATTCGGCTGTTTATTTGATTTTCTTTTCCCATTTTCAAAGGGAGCATGTATATATATGCTCAATGCTATACCTAGTCCAAATATATTATTAAAGGCCTTTGATGAAGTGAAGCCTAATCTTATACTTATGGTTCCGCTTATCATAGAAAAAATTTATCTTAAAAAAATACTGCCTACTATAAATAAACCTCTAATTTCAAAATTATTAAAATTGCCTATTGTATCATCTATATTGAAATCAAAAATAAGAGATAGTTTAACACAGTCATTCGGAGGCAATTTCCATGAGGTTATAATAGGAGGAAGTGCTTTAAACGCTGATGTAGAAAAATTCCTTATGGATATAGGATTTAAATTTACTGTTGGTTACGGTATGACAGAATGCGGACCTCTAATAAGTTATGGGCCTTGGAATAAACATGAAGCAAGAAGCTGCGGCTGCATAATAGATACATTGGAAATAAAAATTGATGCTAAGAATGAAGGCGAAGTTGGAGAAATAATGGTTAAGGGTGAAAATGTTATGCTTGGATATTATAAAAATCCTAAAGCTACTGCAGATGTTCTTTCTAAAGATGGCTGGCTTAGAACCGGCGATTTAGGAGTACTTGGCAAAGACAATAGAATATTTATAAGAGGAAGAAGTAAAAATATGCTTCTTGGTGCCAGCGGACAAAATATTTATCCTGAAGAAATAGAAAGTAAATTGAATACTATGCCTTATATATCCGAATCTTTGGTTCTTCAAAGAGATAATAAATTGCATGCTTTAATATATTTAGATAATGAAAGAGTAAAAGCTGAAAATTTAAGTGAAGAAGATATTAATAAACTTATGGAAAATAACAGAATAGAAATTAATAAGGTGCTTCCGGAATTTGGAAGGATATCAGGATTCACTATACAAAAAGAAGAATTTATAAAAAATCCTACAAAGAAAATAAAAAGATTCTTATATAAATAAGAAGAATATTAAATAACAGTTCGGAAAGGCAGATTTAAAAATTTTATATTATTTTTTAGCGGGCTCTGTAGCATAAGGTGAATGACCAGTTGTAGTTTTATCTATTTGCTCGGCCGCTTTCCCGTCTGTACCTGTATATCTTGGCACATATTCAGATGAGTTTGCTGTCATATCATCAGCATATACTTGATAAAGAATGATGTTTTTATTTTCATCAATAAAACCTATAGGATCATATTCATAAAATTTTCTTTTTTGATGATAACGCTCTATAGCCTGAAATTCAGTAGGAAGCAGCTGCCCCATTATCTCTGTATATTTTGTTATTTTGGCATAAGCGAATATAAATTTGCTGTATGTATCTATAGCGATAAGATAATTGTCTAATTCAACTATTGCATTTCCTTCTGCTCTAATGAAGAAAAATCTATTTATTCTTTCAGAAGAATTATAAACGCCATCATATTGTACCAAAGGATTTTTACCATAACGATGAACTGTCATAGGCTTTATATTTATAACTAATGGTTTATCTCCCAAAGGAGCTTCGGTTGTATTTCCGTCTCTACTGGCATTAAATGTATATTCATCAAAATGGCTTCCCTTAATTTTTCTCCATTTTCTGCCGTCATTAGGAATAAAAAAGGAATATGTAGGAACTGTATGAACATCAAAACTTATTTTCATAAAATAGTTATACAGTTCCTTTCCATTAAATTTATAGTCAATTCTATTCCAATCCTCTGCACTATTGAAAGGATCGGTTTTATCATTACTGTCATACGAAGGCATATCTAAATCAGGATAATCTGGATTTACTTTTTTATTATTTGAAGTAGAATTATAATAATATCTTTTTCTTGCATCAAAAGGATTCATGCAGGAATATAATGAAATAATTATTATCAGAAATAGTATGTTCTTCATATAATTAGTATAATATATCTTATTTAGATTTTGTTAACTTTTATAGGGTTATTCATATTTGGTTCTGTTCCAATACCTACATAAGCATTTCCGCCTGTAGCTTCGGTATCACTGTCAAAAATAACTTTTACATTAACTATTATACCACTCCATTTTACACTAAAAGTATATTCTTTATTTGTAGATGAAGGTTCTCCAACTACTATAGGATATTCTGCCTCTAGTGGAGATCCGCCCAATTGTACAGAAACAACATGACCTTGATCATTAAATTCAATACTTAAAGGCTGTCCATTCATATCACCTGTATAATTACCAACTCTTTCAGCTAAAGTTATTTTTTTAGAATTATCAGTATTAGGATCATTTGGGTTTTTTTCAGCACATGAAGATATAATGAATGCTGATAAAATTAAAGTTAATACAATACTTATTTTTTTCATTTTACTTCACTCCGTTTTTATTTTTCTATAATGCAAAACATATTAAAATAACATAAATAAAATCTCAATATAAAAAATGCGGTAATTGATAAAAATATAGTTTTTTTGTTTGTAAAAAATGTATAAATAGATAAATATGTTCAATATGTATTATAATAAAAATTGAAATAAAGACATTTTTTAAAAACTGTTTATTTTTTTTATTTTTTAATATATATAGTTTCTTGAAATTATTTAATAATAATCTACAATATTGAAAAAATGTAGGAGAGGAATTATGATTAAAAAACTATCTATTTTAATTTTGTCTATGATAATGATTATATCATGTTCAAAAAACAACCCAAATGATCCAAATAACGGTGGAACTACTCCAGATGTTAATTTTGATGAAGTATTCTTAAAATTTGTCACAGATGATAAAACTGTACCAACATTCACATTCTTTAAAGATGATGGTAAAGCTGAAGAATATGATCCTATGACTGGACCTACTGGAAATATAATTGATTACAAAAGAAGCTGGACAGCATATAATGACGGAACTAATGATTGTTATATTTACAATGCTCCAGACGGAGAAAGTAAAAATGGTGTACCAGGAACTCCAGGAAGTGCTATTGGATTAACTAAATTAAAAATTTATGTTTATAAAGGAGTTAATCCGTTCAAAACAAAAAATGACAATGAAAATGAAATAGAAAAACAATTCTATTTCTACAGATATGTTGGAAATGCTATGTATGATCTAGATAACTTTTTAATTGCTGTTGATACAAAAACTGGATATGTATTCCCTTATGCTGTACCTGAAAAATGGAAAAACATGCTATTATCTTGGGGCCCTGATGGCTGGATATCTGCTGAAAAAGGTACAACAGGAAAATATGGCACAACAGATCAGCAGGAAACTTTTGAACCTAAAAAATTCTGGCAGTATGACCCTATAGGACAGGTTAATGATGACGGTACTGTTACTTTAGAGCAGTTCTATATTGACGCTCAAAGCAAAAGTGATTATAAACCTGTATATAGCGGAAAATCACCTTACAAAGACATACAATAATTATCCGTTCTTATAAACACATAAAAAAGGTGCTGTTCTTTTATAGGGCAGCATCTTTTTTTATTATCAAACTTTATTATATTTTTATATGGAGCGAAAAATGTTAAACATAGCATACATTGCAAATGGTAAAAGTACAAATAGATATCATTTACCTTTTGTATTAAAAAGAAAAGACAAATTAAAAGTAAAGACTATTTATTCTCCTAATGTATTAAATTCAAAATGGGAAAAAATTGAAGGTATAAAATACACTTCAAACATAGATGACATACTAAACGATAAAGAAATTAATTTAGTGGTAATATGCACAAAACCTGAACTTCATTATCAATATGCTAAAATGGCTTTAGACAATGGAAAAAATGTACTTGTAGAAAAACCTTTTATGGAAGAAAAAGTTCCTACTGTAGATGGAGATTATGGAAGGGTATATGATGCCTTATATGACAGTATAATTCTAGGAAAGGACCTATAGTTAAAAATGAAGAAACTTTATTAGTTATGCAGATATTAGAAGAAGGGATAAAACATATATCTTAAACGCCTACTAGGCCGCACGGTAAGCAAAGCATTTATTATAATCAAATTATAATATTAATTTCATCATTACATAATATGCATTAACCGTGCGTTAAAGTAAATTCCAAATTTAAAAAAATCTTGGGCGGGCATGCTTTTTTAATTTGGTCAGTAAAGAAAATTACATATCAATACTAATTATAATTTAATAAAGATAAAGGGCGGGGTTACTAATACAATTATAAAGAATATATTAATTTTTGCACAGGAGCCAGACATATTGCATTAAGTATTCCTTAGTTTTTTAAAGTATAACATAGGTGTATCATAATTTAAAG
>NZ_CALXRM010000054.1 GCF_944390845.1 uncultured Brachyspira sp. | reverse complement strand
CGTCTGTTAAATTAAAATCCATATTATTATTATACAATATATTAAAAAAATTGACAAACTTAAAAATTTTCAGTATAAACTCACGGTTTATTATAGAGAGACTGTCTCGGGAAAATAAAAATTGTTATAGGAATAAATGAACATAAAAATATTTTCTAATAAGTACATTATCAAACCTCAATAAATCCTATTAGTACGTATAATAACATAAAAAATATAAAAGTCAATATATTTAAACTAAAATTATATTTAATAATTAGCAAGATTCATAAATATATTATTATAATTAATACATACAAAACAAATCACAATAAATATTTTAATTAGTTTTAAATTTATTTTTTATTTATAGTATAAAATACAATCATCTACATTATTTTTTATAATTTTTAATCCTACTATGTTAAGCCATAAACTTAAAATACCTTGAACATTCATATAAAAAAATAGAAATATTAGACAAGCTTATACCATAAACATATCAATATATTTTATAACTATAATAAAATAATTTTAGAATACTAAATTTTGTATATTTTCTTTTTCTAATATTTCCTTAGTTTTACTTTTACAATATTTATACTTCTTACTAAATTTTATTATTTTATATCTGCTATTATTTTATGGTATATATTTTTTATTTTTATCATGATAATAACAAGTTCTAATAGTAATACTAAATACTATACCTTTTTATTTTATTAATAGTTTCTACTATGTTTCTTCGATTTATATTATATTGTTTCATATATTATTACTTTTATTTTAATAATTCAATTAAATAAAAACCTAACTTTTTAACAAAAAGTACGTTTATCTATATCTATTAAACACAGTTTTTAACAGCATTATATTGTTATTTTTTCTATTATAAGTTACTATTTAAACAATTTTATAAAAATGGTATATAAATGGTAAGTATAATAATCACAACTAAAAACTCAGAGAATTTTATTGCTGATTGTATAAATGCAGTAAAAAACTCAAATTATAAAGATACAGAAATAATATTGGTAGATAATAATTCAACTGACAAAACAGTAGAAATAGCAAAAGAATTAGGGGCTAAAACTTTCATAAAAGGTCCTGAACGTTCTGCTCAAAGGAATTATGGTGCTGAAATGTCAAGCGGAGAAATAATAGGTTTCTTAGATGTTGATATGACTTTGTCAGAAAATGTTATTACAGAATGCTTAGAAATTTTTGAAAATAATAAAGATGTGCAGGCTATATATATACCAGAAAAAATTTATGGAAATAGTTTTTTTAATAAGGTAAGAAGTTTTGAACGTTCTTTTTATGATGCAACAGTAATAGATGCAGTACGTTTTTTTAGAAAAGAAGCATTCATAAAAATAGGCGGTTTTGACTTAAATTTAAATGGTACAGAAGATTGGGACATAGACAGACGTATTAAAGAAATAGGAAAAGTTGACATAATAAAATCTCCTCTATATCATCATGAAAATCATACATTAAAACAATATATAGTAAAAAAAAGTTACTATGCTTCTAATTTTGAGAATTATTTCAAAAAATGGGGACATGATGAAACTACAAAAAAACAATTTGGAATGTTTTATCGTTATATAGGTGTATATGTAGAAAAAGGAAAATGGAAAAAACTATTATTACACCCTATTTATTCTTTTTCAATGTATTTTTTGAGATTTTTAATAGGTGTAGTTTATATATTATCTAAATTTAATATTTCAAAAAAAGAAAATGTATACAAGGATAAAAAATAAAATCAAAATTAATATTATTATTTTTATCTTAATAAAATACTAATTAAAATTCTATTATCCCATTAAATATTTGTTTCTCTCTCCATTTGATAAACTCATCAAAATTTGTTATATTATCCTTTAAAACTGCTTTATAATACTCTATTCCCATTATTTTCATGTTATCAGGAGTTTCATATTTAAGTTTTAATATTATATTACGTCTTTCCTCTGTTAGAGAGCTCATTATATTATAAGCTACTTTTTCAAAATATCCGTCATAATAAGAACCTTCTAATATATGTATAATATCTATCTGCCAAGTTTCAGTATCTTTATAATATAAATGCCATTCTATACAATGCTCATCTGTTTCTATTAAATTAGTATATGTTACATTATTTATTTTCTTATTAGATGATATTTTTGATATTGCATAAAAACTTTTTTCTATATCAAGTTCAGAAGTATATACATGAAAATCTATATCTTTATTTTTCATTAAAAGTCCCATTTTTAATGAACCTACTAAATTAACTCTTGCATCAATAGATTTAAAAGCATTTTCAATATCAAGTTCTTTTATAATATCAAATGCTTTTTTCTGATTATCATTAGCAAGTTTTATAATATTATCCATAAATACCTCATTAACTAATAAAATTATTTTTTATAAAAAAACAAAAAAGAAATGACCCGAAATTAAATGAGCCATTTCTTTATTATTCAATTAAATTATAATATATTATTTTGTACTAGGTCCGAATTTAAATCCTAATTGTAAACCAACATCAAAACTAGAATATGAAACCTCATCTATAAATAATCTATTTCCATCTATAGCTCCATCAATACTATATACATTAGGTTCTAGTCCGAAATCATAACCTAAATATAAACCTATATTAAATGCTGTTTTTTCTGTAAAGAATATAGAATAATCAAATGTTACTTTTAAATATGGTATAACAGGTTTTTCAAAAGTTCTTTTCATATAATCAGAATCAAGTTTTGTATCTACAGTTCCTGCATCTGTTTTAAGTTTATAATTTCCGGCTAAAGGAATTTTTATACTTCCGCCTATACCAATAGCAAAGTTTTTAATATTGAATTTAGGAAGAAGACCTAATTGTATACTATCAAAAGAATATGTATAAGAATTATTTTTTATAAGTTTACTTACATAAGAATAAGTATCATGGCTATAACCTACTTCACCGAGTATACTCAATCCCATACTATCAGTAAATTTGATCATATAACCAAGCTGTGCACTAACTCCTATATCGAAACCGATTCCGCTATTTCTTCCATATTTATTACGTAATGCTCCAGCCTGTAGTATATCTTCTCTTTCAGCCCAATCTGTTAAATCATAATCATAAACACCAACACTTATTCCAACAGGAACATTCAATATAAACTCAAAACCGCCTCCGATTGCAAATGATGTTGAAGCAACGGATACTAACATCAAAACAGAAAGTATTATTTTTTTCATAAGTCATTAACTCCAATAAAATAGTATTTTAATATATAGAAAACTTTAACATGTAAAAAATAATTTACAATATCAAAACATAATAATTCATAATATTTTTCGCTAAAATCATAAAAATTTATAAAAAAATAGCACTTTAACTGAACATTGTTCATTTTATACAAAATTTTTGCAATTTTTTAATTCAAAATTTAAACAATCATTTAAGTAAATTTTTAAAAAACAGATAGCTAAATAACTATATTTAGCTATAAAATAATTTTATATTTATTAGTTTTTAAATTTAAAAAAATTCAAAGTCATAAAAAATAATTTTATATTTTAGTTTCATTAAAATTTAAAAATATATAATAAAATATAATCCTTGACAATTTGCTATTTTGTTGTATAAACTTATCTTGCTTTATAAAAAATAATTAAGGAATAGAAATGAAAAAAGGTAAAAAATCTGAAATAAAAAAATTAAGAGTAAAAACACATAAAAACCTATTATTAGTAAAAAGTGACAGCGAAGAAGATCAAAAAAAATTAGAAATAATCAGAGATATACTTATAAACTCTGATAATAAAGATAAAGCTGACTTGCATAACTATTTTTTAAATAATAAAGGGGAAGCAATTTTCAAACATTTACCTTTTTTTGATATATATGAAAGACATTTCTCAAAATACAGAGGAAAAGACATAAATATGATGGAAATAGGAGTTGGAAGCGGCGGAGCTGTAAAGATGTGGAGAGAATATTTCAGAAATAATAATCCAGAAGCCAATGTTAATATATACGCTATAGATAAAAATCCGAAATGTAAGCAATTTGAACAGGAAAATATAAAAATATTCATAGGCTCTCAAGATGACAGAGAATTCTTAAAAGAAGTAAAAAGCCAAATTCCTAAATTGGATATTTTAATAGACGACGGCGGACATAGAATGAATCAGCAAATTACAACATTTGAAGAAATGTATGAACATGTAACAGATGATGGTATTTATTTATGCGAAGATGTTTATACTTCATATTGGCCTAATTTCGGAGGCGGATATAAAAATCCTAATTCATTTATAGAATATACAAAAAATTTGATAGATTCACTTAATGCATATTGGGCTACAGAAGAAGATGATTTATACCCAAATAATTTTACTGACTCAGCCTACTCTATTCATTACTATGACGGAATCGTTGTTATAGAAAAAAGAAAAAGAGATACAAGATACAATGATATATGTCAGCAGGCTATCATAGGAAAGACAAAAGAATAAAAACAGGCTTGACATAATAAAAAAAATCTCATATACTAAATAGTACAAAATCGGACTATAATTTATTAATGGGGTTAAATAAATGTTAGGCTATTTAAAAATAATTACTGTTTCAAAACTTAATATATTATTCTTTATATACAAATCACTTACAAAAGTATTCTAATTATTTTTTAATAAATCTATCAATTAAATCTATAAAAAACATTTTATAAAAATCTATATACTATCTATGGGGTGTATTATGCAGCTTAATAATAAAGTTTTAAAAGAAAACTCTAGCAAAAAAATCTTTATAAATTATGCAATTCCAAGTATGCTTGGAATGCTTATGGAAAGTTCAGCAGTATTTATAGACGGTTTATTCGTAGCAAATTTTATATCGTCAGAAGCATTTTCTGCAATAGGTATTGTTTGGCCAATAACAGCTTTATCATTTGCATTATACGTTATGCTTACATTAGGCTCTATTGCTATAGCGGGAAAATGCATAGGTGAAAATAATATGAGGCGTGCTAGTTTAATATTTACTCAAACTTTAATAACTGTTTTAACTTTAACTACTCCAGTACTTATATTAATTTATATATTTAGAGAAACATTGCTTCCATTATTCGGGGCACATGGAAACATATATAATTTTTCATTAGAATATATTAATGGTGTTATTGTAGCTGTATTCTTTTGGGGAATGGCTTATGTATTCAGTCAATTTATAAGGCTAAATGGTTCTCCAAAGTTTGCCTCATTAATGTTTATAACTTCATCTTTAATAAATATAATATTAGATGCTATATTCATAGTAGTATTAAAATTAGGTATTTCAGGTGCTGCTTGGGCTACAGCTTTTTCATATATTATTGCATTTGTAATAGGACTTTCATATTTCTTAAATCCTAAATGCAAAATAAAAATAATAAAAGTATATGGAGGCTGGAATTATATATTCAAAGCTATATTAAATGGTTTTTCAGAATTTCTAAGTAATATTTCTTCTGGTATAATACCTTGGCTATTTAATATAACAGCATACAAAATATTAGGAAACAATGGAATACTTATTTATTCTGCCGCAAATTATATAATTACATTTTTCATAATGATTGCAAGCGATATAGGAGAGATTTTATCATCTTTAATAAGTATTTCTTATGGGGCTAAAAATAAAAATAAGATGAAAGATTTTCTAAAAATGGGAATGATATTTGTTTCATCATTATCAATATCGGCTTCTATAATATTACTTATAAATCCAAGTATATTAGTTAATGCTTTATTAAAAAATATTGATTCAAAAACTTCTGAAGATGCTATGTTTTTTGTAAGGGCATCTATACCAATATTTATATGCGTTGGTATAAATATAATAATGAGTGCATATTATACTTCTATTCAAAAGGCTGGAGCATCTGCTTTGATTGCTGCTTTAAGAACTTTGATTTTACCTGTTTTACTAGTATTAACATTACCAAATATATTCGGATTTTTAGGTCTTGTTTTGGTTCTTCCTATAAGCGAGATTATAACATTAATTGTATCAATAGCCTTATACAAAAATAGAAGCATTGATGTTTTAATTAGAAATTAATTATTTTTAAGTCTATATAAATATATTTTATATAGACTTAATTTTTTAATTGGTAAACTAATAAAATAATATTGTATTTAATTACTTTATATATATAATAATATTATACTAAATATCTATGGAGCAATATAAATGTCAGAAATAACTATTAAAATTGATGATAAATTAAAAAATGAAGCTGATAAACTTTTTAATGATCTAGGTTTGGATTTTAATACTGCTATTAATATATTTTTGAGAACATCTATAAATACTCAATCTATTCCATTTAAAATAGAAAAAACTAAACAATTAGATATAAATGATAATGATGAAGATAATTTCTACAATGAAGAAAATATAAAATTTTTAAAAGAAGGATATTTAGAATTAAAATCTGGATTAGGACATAAAAGAGAGTTATTGAATGAATAAAATTTTTTATGATAAAGCTTGGGAAGATTATCTTTATTTTCAAAAGAATGACAAAAAAATATTACAAAAAATTAATGATCTTATAAAAGATATAGAAAGAAATGGTTTATTAATTGGTATAGGAAAACCAGAAAGATTAAAAGGTGAATTAAACGGATTGTATTCAAGACGGATAAATCATGAGCATAGATTAGTATACTATATTGAAGATAATAATTTATTTATAGTTGGATGTAAAACTCATTATAAAAATAATTAAAATATTTCATCATTTCAATAATAAAAATTACATAAGATTAAATACTTTAGAAAAAGCTTAGAAATTTCTTAATAAAAAACTCATTATAAAATTTGTATAATTAGTATTTGACTTTTTTGTCAATAGTAAATTACTTAAAATAAAAAACTTGACTTACATTAACAAACATAAGGCAAGTTTTTTATTACTATTTGTAATCCAAACAATTATATTTTTTAATCTCTTTCTCAACTTTTTCCCGCCGCATACGCTCTGCGGACTTCGTCAAAGTTGCTGCCGCAGGCACGCTTCGCGAAAGTGCAAGTGTATATCCAAATATTTAATAGATATGTATAAAATATAAAAATAGGGTTTTACCATACGTATACTATTCACGTTGATAAAACCCTAATTATAAAATACTATTTTTAATTATTAAAAATTATAGAGAAGATAAAACTTCCTCTATACCTTTTAATTTATCTTCAAACTCTTTTTTCTTTCTGTTTTCTGTGTCAATAGCTTCCTGTTTAGCTTTCTTCATAAAGTTTTCATTAGAAAGTTTTTTGTTTACAGCTTCTAAATCTTTTTTGTAGCCAGCTGCTTCTTTTTCTAATCTTTTCTTCTCTGCTTCTAAATCTATTATGCCGACAAGATTAACATTTATCTCACCGCCTTCAAATACTTTAACAAATGAACCTTTATTTCTCTCACTCTCTGCTGAAAAAACTATATTCAATGATTCTGTAAGTGAAAGTGCTGATATAATATCCTTATAGCTTTCTGCAGTATTTTTGAAATAATCTGAAGTATAACGAATTATTACATCAAGTTTTTTGTTTGGAGGCAAATTAAATGATGAACGTGAATTTCTTATTCCTGACACTATGTCCTGAATTAAGTTGAAATCTTTTTCTATATCTTCAAATATATATTTAGCATTAGATTTTGGATACTCTCTAATAATCAATGCTTTTGAATCAATATTATGCTTTGGTAAATTAGAGTAAATTTCTTCTGTTATGAATGGCATAAATGGGTGAATCATAGCCATTGATTCTTCAAGTACATATAAAAGAACTGCAATAGTTTTTTCTTTCTTGCTTTCATCTTTCAAATCAAATTTACTTATTTCTATGTACCAATCACAGAATTCATTCCAATAGAATTTATAAATTGTTTGAGAAGCCTCATCGAATCTGTACTCTTTTAATTTCTGAGTAGTTGATTCAATAGCTTTCTGAAGTCTTGATAATATCCATTTATCTTTATTTTCAAGAGTGTAGCTGTCTAAATCTTTTATATTTATATTATCATCAATATTTCCAAAAATATATTTAGCACTGTTGTAGATTTTATTAGCAAACTTTCCACCCATTTTGAAAAGTTCTCTGTCAAGCCAAATATCCTGACCGCCTAATGAAGTTATGAATGATAAAGTAAATCTGAAAGCATCAGCACCATGCTCATCAATGATTTCTATCGGGTCAATACCATTTCCTAAACTCTTAGACATTTTTCTTCCGATTTTATCTCTTATAAGGCCGTTAAGATAAACATCTTTGAAAGGTACATCATTCATAAAATGAGTTCCTGCCATAATCATTCTAGCAACCCAGAAGAATAATATATCATAACCTGTAACAAGTGCTGTAGTAGGATAGAAATATTCTAATTCTTCATTCTTCTCTGGCCATCCGAAAGTAGAGAAAGGCCATAACCAAGAAGAGAACCAAGTATCAAGTACATCTTCATCTTGATGAATATTTTTAGATTTACATTTACTACATTCTGTAACATCTGTTTTTGATACCATCATCTCGCCGCAATCATCACAGTACCAAACAGGAATTCTATGTCCCCACCATAATTGTCTGCTTATACACCAATCTCTAATATCAGTCATCCAGTGATTATAAGTATTAATCCATCTTTCCGGATAAATTTTTGTATTGCCGTCATTAACTGCCTTATATGCTTTTTCTGCTAAAGGCTTCATTTTTACAAACCATTGATCGCTGTAATATGGCTCTACAACATTATGACATCTGTAACAGTGTCCTACTTGGTGTTTAATATTATCCTTTCCAACGAATGCACCAATTTCCTCAAGTTCTTTTAAAATTAAAGCTCTAGCCTCTTTAACTGTTTTACCTTGATAATTAGCTGGAGTATTTTCATTAAATGTTCCGTCAGCATTAAGTATATTTATTATTTCTAAATTATGTCTTTGAGCTATAGCAAAGTCATTAGGGTCATGTGCAGGTGTAATTTTTAAAGCTCCTGTACCGAACTCTTTATCAACATAAGTATCTTTTACTAATCTTAATTTTCTGCCTACTATAGGAAGTATTAAAACATCTTGTTCTGTAAGATGTGCATATCTTTCATCTTCAGGGTGAACAGCAATAGCAACGTCGGCCAAAATAGTTTCTGGTCTTGTAGTAGCTATTTCAATGTACTCGTCCTTTCCTTCTATTTGGTATTTAACATGATATAAAGCACCTGCTACTTCTTCATGTTCTACTTCATCATTAGCTAAAGCAGTACCGCAGCTAGGACAATAGTTAATAAGATATTTTCCTCTATATATTAAACCTTGATTATAAAGCTCAACGAATACTTCTCTAACAGCATTGCTTAAACCTTCATCAAGAGTAAATCTTTCTCTATCCCAATCGCATGAACAGCCTATTTTTTCTAATTGTTTTATTATAGTAGAATGGTGATCATTAGCTACTTCCCAAGTTTTTTTAACAAATTCTTCTCTTCCTAAATCGTATTTATTTTTGCCTTCTGCTTTTAATCTTCTCTCTACTACGTTTTGAGTGGCGATACCAGCATGATCAGTACCAGGCATCCATAAAGTACATTTTCCAAGCATTCTATGGAATCTTATTAATATATCCTGAAGTGTATTATTAAGACCATGTCCCATATGAAGAACGCCTGTAACATTTGGAGGAGGTATGACTATAGAATATGGTTCTTTATTTTTATCCATAACAGCATGGAAAAAACCGCTTTCCTTCCAGAATTTATATAATTTGTCTTCAATATTTTTAGGGGTATATGACCCTTCTAAAGTATGTTTCATACTCTTTTTCCTCCAATATTTTATATATTATTTTTTTACATCTAATTTTTTTAATATTTCATTAAATTTATTTATTATATCATTTTTATAATGATTTTTTAATTCCAAATATTCTATATCTAATTTTGATAATTGCTTTTTATTTTGCTCACTTAAAGTATCGGCAACAAAAATATCAGAGTTACGAGCTATAACTGCATCAGCTGATTCTGGATTTCCTTTACCCATCAATTTTACTTCACATCTTAACCATTTATTATCTTTTGCCAAGATTTTAAAATCAACTTCTCTATCAAAATCCAAATTACCATCTTTTTTAAAAACTTCAGAATTAATACTACTCTTTTTTACATCGCATAATTCACATAATTTTAACATCAATGGTTTTTCTACTTTTTTACCAATTGAAGACCAAGCACCACCGCGTATAGCAATTTTTTTTGTAGCCAAAGCATTTATTACTAATAAACTTTCAGTTAATGATAATTCTACGGATACATTATTATATGTGATTTTTATCTGTACATATAATTTATCGTTATTATCTATACTTAATTCATCTATTAAAGATGTAAGATAATCAAAATTTGATTTTGATACATCTAACACAATTTCTTTTGTTGCACTTCCATGTATATTATTTATAGTTTTTTTATTCATACCAGCGTAAATAGCTATATCTTCAGTTTTCAAATCATCTCTAACTATAAAATATTTTTTATACCATTCTAAATCAATTGAATTACTATTCAATTTTGCTTCAACTATATCTTTAAAGAACTTTACAGAAAAATCAAAAAATTGAGCATTTATAGCATTTATTATTTCACTACGATAATCATCTCCATTAATAAGTTTTTCTACAGTATCATTTATTATCTTATCTTCAAATTTCATCATAAAAACCTCCATCTAATATGATATCATAATATTTTTTATTTATTTCACATAGTATTGGTAATCTTTCCATTTCTAAAGCAACTTTACCAAAGGTACCTATACCAGCAAATGGATCTAATACTGTATCATATTTAAAAGAATAATATGTTAAAATTTTTCTGCATAATTCTTCTGGAAAAACTGCAGGATGTGCTCTACTTGATTTTGGAGATATATACCAACAATTTGATGTATCAATAGGAATATTTTTATCATTTGCTAATGATTTACTATATTTTTTTATATTTTTATCTAATAAAAAATTAGAATTTTTGCGATATACCATAATGCTTTCATTTATACAATTGGGCTTATAAGATAAAGGCATTCTAGTTTGTTGATATCCTCCATTTCTATTCTTTACTGTAACTTCTGGTTTTATCCATTGTATTTCATCAACAAAATAAAAATTTGATTTTAATAATAAATTATGAAAATCAAAATGTATAGGATATCTAATACTTTCAAATTCTCTACCAACCCTTTTTGTTATAACAGGAGAAATATTAATTATTATGAATCTTCCGTCTTCTAAAACTCTATTACACTCATTTAATGTTAAAAACATTTTATTTAAATATTCTTTATATGATTTATAATTTGAATATTCTCTAGCATTATAATATGGTGGAGATGTAAATATAAGCTGTACTTCAGCATCTGGAATTTTTTTTATAGTATTTATATTATCTCCACATAACAAAGTAGGCTTGGTTATTTTTTTAATTCTATTTGTATTAGATGATAAAGATTTACTTTTATATTCATAATATTCTTTCATTTTTATTAAAACTTCATTATCAAAATAATTATAAATATCATCTCCTAATTTATAGAAGTCATAATTATTTTTTTGTTTATATAAACAAGTACGATACATCTGATATACCAATTCCATAATATTACAGGAATATACATTATTTTTTATAAAATTTAAAATTTTTTCATCGTTTTTCTGTCTACCTATAGAAGATACTATTTCTCTTTTTAATTCTATATTAAAATTATTAGAATTAAACATTGATATTAATAGATCTAAATTTTCATCTGATTTTTTTAAACCTAATTCTTTAATATCTGACAGTGTATATTTATTTTTTACTATAATACTATTAACCATAATTACCTTTAATTTTTTTATGGTAGTATTTTATACTATATAGAATATTTTTCAATTATTAATTTTTATATATTTAAATTATAAAATATTAAAATATAAAAAAGAGATGAGTATAATTTAATATATACACATCTCTTAAATTAATTGACAAAAATTATTTAATGATCACATCCGCAATTACAGCTGCCTACTTTTATATCACAATTCTTAGTATCTATATTAACAGACTCTTCCTTTTCACCTAAAGGATAAAGAAGTCTTAAAGCATTCAATACTACTATCATAGTAACACCTGTATCAGCGAAAATAGCAAGCCACATAGAAGCAAGTCCTAAAGCTCCTAAAATAATAGCTCCAAATTTTATTACTAATGCTAAAAGTATATTCTGTAATACTACAGTATGATTCTTTTTAGCTAATTTTATGGCAGTAGCAACTTTTGAAGGCTTATCGTCCATAATAACAACATCAGCATTTTCTATAGCAGCATCAGAACCAAGTCCTCCCATAGCTATACCTACATCAGCACGTGCCAAAGAAGGGGCATCATTTATACCATCGCCTACGAATATTGAAGCTTTAGAATCCTTCATCATTTCTTCTAATACATTTACTTTATCTTCAGGCAAACAGCCTCCTTTGAATGATTGTATATTCATTTCTTTTGCAAATGCTTCTACTCTGTTAACATTATCGCCGCTTATCAATGCAGTTTTTATGTTCATCGAATTCAATAAATCAATAGCTTCTTTTGTATCATCTTTCACACTGTCATCAATGAAAAATCCTCCAGCATATTTTGAATCTATAGCTATATGAACATTGATATTTTCTTTGATTTCTGATATTTCAATATTATTTTGTTTTAATAAATCAATTCCGCCTATCAATATATTTTTACTTTCAACTATTGATGAAGCACCTTTTCCGCTTATATCTTTATGGTTTGATATTAAACTATCATTTATAATGCCTTTATGATGATTTTTATAATGCTCAACTATTGATACTGCAATTGGGTGAGAAGAACCAGTTTCAGCATAAGCTGCATATTTTAATAAAGTTTCATCATCATATAGTCCTGTATTATGTATATCCCTTATAGAAAATTCTCCTTTTGTAAGGGTACCTGTTTTATCAAAAATAACTTTATCAACTTTAGCAAGCAAATCTAAAAATACTCCGCCTTTAACCATTATTCCAAATTTAGAAGCTCTTCCTATAGAAGCAAAGTATGTCAAAGGAATGCCAACCATAAATGCACAAGGACAAGATACTACTAATAAAGTTAAAGAACGCTGAAACCAATTACCAAAAACTTCTTTTCCATATATTAATGTTGGTATTACAGTAAGGAAAATTGCCCCAAACACAACTATAGGAGTATATACGCCGGCAAATTTACTAATAAATTGTTCAATATTAGCTTTTCTATTTTGTGAATCCTGAACAAGTTTTAATATTTTAGCTATAGATGATTCTCCGTAAGCTCTTATAACTTTTGCCTTTATAGTATTATCACCATTAATAGTACCAGCTAAAATTTCATCATTAATTTTAACACTTCTAGGCATACTCTCACCAGTTAAAGCTTTAGTATCAATCCAGCTTTCACCTTCATATATAATAGAATCAAGAGGTACTTTCTCAAAAGGATTTATTATTATATTATCATTAATATGTACTTCAGATATATCAACTTTTTCAACATTTCCGTTTTCTCTTATAATATTCGCAGAATCTGGTCTTATCGCCATTAATGCTGCTATTGTACGTTTAGATTTATCAACTGCCATATCTTCAAAGTATTCACCTACTCTATAAAACATAAGTACTGCTAATGCTTCAGGAAGTTCATGAAGTATAATAGCTCCGACTGTAGCAATACTCATAAGAAAACTTTCACGCATGAATTTTCCTTTAATAAAATCTATAGCCGCATTTTTGAATACATCTCTTCCTAAAATCAAATATGGTATAAAGAAAATAGCATACTCTATAGTTCCATGTATATTATTATGTAAACTATATAATAATACTAATACTATAAGTCCTAAAAAAATTTCTGATAAAAATAAAAGTCTTTCTTTATTCTTTAACATGTTCATACCCCCAAGTATAAATTTTTTCTATATGTTCATCATCTAATCTGTAAAATACATGAAGCCCGACTTTTCTTTTTTTCACTACCTTTGCCTGCCACAGCATCTTTAAATGCTGAGATACAGAAGGCTGTTTCATGTCGAGTAATGATGATAATTCATGCACACATAATTCTTTTTCGCTCAAAGCAGATATTATTTTCAATCTAGTAGGATCAGAAAATACAGAAAAGAAATCAGCTAAAAGTGAAAATTCCTCGTCATTTGGAAGTTTTGGAATGAGTGAAGATATATTTGCATCTGTAACATTAACTTCGCAATCATCATAATTGCTTGATTTATCAATTATATCTTCTTCAGAAATATCAATTTTATTATTTTTATTCATTTTAGCCCCTTATATAAGTATATTAGAATATTATAATATACTTATATAACGATTAAGTCAATAGTAATTACTAAATTTTTAAAAAAATTCAGCAAATATTAAAATAATATAGTAAATAAAAATAATAGAAAATTATTCATTTTTAATATATAATCTGTAATATTTTTCATTTTTTAACGAATTTGTAAATTTTACAAAAAAAATTAAATATTTTTAAAAGTTAACATAATGATTAATAAATAATAATTGAAGGATTTTTAGTTATGTATATTTTTAAAAAGCAGGATAAAGATTTCAGAAATCTTACAAATGAAGAAATAAATTTTTTAAAATCTCAAGGCTGTTCTTCTCAATCATGGGAAAAAATATTAATAAAAAATGTAGACTTAAGCAGAATAAAAGATGTTCAGTTTCATGGAAAAATAAAAATAAATGCACTTAATGGTATGGTAAGATATCATAATAAAGTTAAATTATTAGCTTCTATAAATAGAGCAACTTTAATAGATGTATATATTAATGGAAATGTTTATATAAATAATGTTGGAAGATTCATAGCAAATTACAAAATAGAAAGAGGTGTTATCATAGAAAATGCTGGTTCTATATATATGGAAGGAAAAAGCAGTTTTGGAAATGGAGTTGAAACTTCACCAATTATGGAAGGTAATGGCAGAAGCGTAAAAATATTTAATAGACTTAATTCTCATATAGCTTATTTAGTTGCAATATACAGACATGAAAAATTAATGCGAGAAAAAATTAATTCTATGATAGATGAATACACAAAACAGAAAACTAGAAAATTTGGAAAAATAAAAGAACATGCAAAAATCATAAATGCAAGACTAATCAAAAATTCTCTAATAGATCCTTATGCCACAATAGAAAATACTGATGAAATAAATAATACAACTGTAATAAGCACAAAAGAATGCCCTTCATATATAGGAACATCTGTTATATTAACAGATTCTATAGTACTTAAAGGGGCCCATATTGTTGATGGAACAGTTATTAAAAAAGCTTTTATAGGTGAAGGTGTTAAACTTGGAAGACAATTCTCATGTGAAGATTCACTTCTTTTTGCAAACTGTGAAGGAGAACATGGAGAAATGTTTTCAATATTTGCTGGTCCTTATACAGTTACACATCATAAAGCTACATTATTAATAGCAAGTCATTTTTCTTTCTTCAATGCGGGAAGCGGAACAAATCAAAGCAATCACATGTATAAATTAGGACCATACCATCATGGTTTTATGGAAAGAGGATGCAAAACTGGAAGTAACTCTTATATATTATGGCCTTCTCATATAGGATCTTTCTCTACTGTTATAGGTGCACATTATGATAATGTTGATACTTCTGATTTTCCTTTCTCATATATAACTGAACATGGATACCATCAAACAAGACTTATACCTGCTTTAAATTTATTCGGTGTAGGACTTTCAAGAGATGAAAACAAATGGAAAGATAGAGACAGAAGAAAGGGAGATAAAAAAGATTTAATTATATTTGATGTATTCAGTCCGTATACTGTTTCAAAAATGCTAAAATCAGAAACTATATTAAAAGAAATAAAAAAAGAAAATAATGACAACAATGAAAAATTTTTAACATATAAAAATATGATAATAAAAAAATCTTCATTAGATAAATATTCTAAAAGATACTCAATAGCAATAGATTTATATTTACATAATAAAATACTTTCATATATTAGCAATTCTACAAACATAGAGGAAATAATATCAAATCTACAATATGAAGAAAATAATATATTTGAAAATTGGGTTGATATTGGCGGTCTTATATGTGCTAAACAAAGAATAGATAATATTATTAAAGATTTAGAAGATAATAAAATAAATGATATAAAAACATTAACAGCAGAATTTGAAAAATTATATAATTTATATTCAGAAGATGAAAAATCTTGGGTTCTTAATATGGCAAAATCAAGATACAATATAAAATCAATTGATAAAAATACTATAAGTAATTTATTAGAAAAACATAAATCATTATTAGATGAAGCATACAATATATTTTATAAAGATGTTCAGAAAGAATATGATATATCAAAAATGGTTAGCTCTGGAATAGATGATAAAACTATGATGGAAAAAGATTTTGAGGCTGTAAGAGGAACTGTTAATGATAATGCTTTCGTTATAAAATATAAAAAAGATATGGAAAACAAAATAAATGATATTAATAAAATCATTTCTATATTATAATACTTAAATAATAAATTTGGGAGTTGTTATGTTAATATATTCATTATCAATAAAATTAGAAAAAGGATTTGAAGATATAATAGAAGCTGTTATAGAAAACGGTACATTAAATATATTAGGATTTAATATAGAATTTCCTATAAATGAACCTGAATATACTATAGTTAATATATATAATGAAAATGAAGATATATTAAAATATAATCTAAATATAATAGAAGAAAGCATAAAAAACATAGTACATTATAGTTATACTACAAAACAATTAAGATCTGAAGAATATTTAACTTCATACATAGAATTTTTAAAACCATTCAATGTAGGAAATATCACTATTGTTCCAAACCTTAAAGACAATAATAATGATGAAAAAATAGAAAATCCTCTTTATATATCAAAACAATATGCATTCGGTACAGGCACTCATGAAACTACATATCTAGCACTAGAAATGATTAATGAATATGCGAATAATAATGATATAGTTTCTAAAAATATAGTTGATATAGGATGCGGAAGCGGAATATTATCATTATTTGCCCATAAACTTGGAGGAAAAAATATCACTTCTGTAGATATTGATAATGATGCTGTTAATTGTACTCTTGATAATGCTTCTTATAATGACATAAAATTGGATAATGTTATGCTTGGAAGTGCTAAAGATTTGATCAACATGAAATTAAAATTTGATTTAGTTATTGCCAATATAGAAACTGATATTTTAATAGAAATACTTCCGGATTTAAAAGCACTTTTAAAACCTGATTCTACATTAATATTATCTGGTATTTTATTAGAAAAAGAATCATTTATGAAAAATGCTATAAGAGAAAATAATCTTAATATAATTTTAAGAAAATCAAAAAATGATTGGGTATCTTTGATGCTTAATGATTAAAATAAAAATACAAAACGGAGATAATTATGCAGTTAATAGATTTAGTACAAAATGCAAAAGAAGCTACATATACATTACAATCACTTAGTACCGAAATAAAAAATAATGCTTTACTTGAAATAGCAAAAAAAATAGAAGAAAATAAAAATAAAATATTTGAAGCTAATAAAAAAGATTTGGAATATGCTCAAAAACTTCTTGATGAAAATAAAATTTCAAAATCTATGTTTAACAGATTAAAACTAGATGAAAATAAATTAATAGATGTTGTTTCTGGAATTAGAGATGTTGTTAAATTGGAAGACCCTATTAATAAAGTATTATTAGAAACTGAACTTGATGACAATTTAGTATTAAAAAAAATATCCTGCCCTATTGGACTTATTGCTGTAATATTTGAGGCTCGTCCTGATGTAATATCTCAAATATCTTCTTTATGTATAAAATCATCTAATGCCGTTATACTTAAAGGCGGAAGCGAAGGAGAAAACACTAATAAAGCAATATTCAGTATAATAGAAGAAACTCTAAACAATATAAAAGAATTTCCAAAGAATTCTGTTAATTTAGTATTCACCAGAGAGGATATAAAAGAATTATTATCAATGGATAAATATATTGATTTAATAATACCAAGGGGAGGAAACAGTTTAGTACAGTATATAAAATCAAATACAAATATACCAGTATTAGGACATGCTGATGGTATATGTCATTTATATATAGATGAATCTGCTGATCAGGAAAAGGCATTAAAAATATGTTTAGATTCAAAGGCTCAATATCCAAGTGCCTGCAATGCTGTTGAAACTATACTTATCAATAAAAATATAGCTTCAGAATACTTGCCAAAACTTTATAATTTATTCAAAGAAAATGAAATAAAAATGAACGGCGATACTGAAGTAAAAAAAATATTAACTTCATCTGATATAGGCGAAGTGAAAGAATGGCATTTTGAATATGGCGACAAAGAAGTATCATTAAAAATAGTATCAGACACAGAAGAAGCATACAATCATATTAACAAATACGGTTCTCATCATACAGACTCAATAATATCAGAAAATAAAGACAATATAGAAAAGTTTATGACATTCGTTGATTCTGCTAATGTATACTGCAATGCTTCAACAAGATTTTCAGACGGATTCAGATATGGTTTCGGTGCTGAAGTAGGAATTTCAACAAACAAAACTCATGCAAGAGGCCCTGTAGGTTTGGAAGGTTTAACTATATACAAATACAAAATTTTTGGCAACTATCAAATCGTTAATGACTATGTTACTCATAAAGCAAGTTTTAAACATAAAAGAATAAAATAAAAAATAATATAAATAACAACAATAAAGCTGATAGCTGAAAATTCGGTTGTCAGCTTTTTTATTAAGTACATATCTAGTAATAATAAAAAACTTTACATTTATAATTAATTTAGTATAATAAACTTATGAAAGATTTAGAGAAATTAAAACAAATACTAAATGAAACAGTTACAATAAATAATTTAAATAGAATTAATGACTATTTTATACGCTATTTATTTTCACATGAAGGCAATGAAAATATAGCTTTAAATTTCATTAATGCTGTATTTAAAGATTTAGACTTTGAAACTTTTAATAAAATTAAGATTTTAAATCCATCGCCGAAGGCGGGCAGTCGCCTTAATATAGCAGAAAATTATGATGAAAAAGAGTCTATAGTTGATATTAAAGCTACTACAGAAACAGGAATAACTGTATTAATAGAAATTCAAGCTAGAGGAAATGAAGATTTTATAAAAAGAGCTTTATATTATTGGGCTTATAATTACAGCAGCAGTTTAAATAGATGTTCATTTTATGATGAATTGAAACCAACTGTAAGTATCAATATTACAAACTTTATACTAACAGATGAGAATAAAGTACATAATTGCTATGTTTTAAAAGAATTAAATAATAATAAAATTTTAACAGATCATTGTCAATTACATTTTGTTGAGCTTCCTAAATTCAATTTAAAAAATATTTCTGCAATAGAAAGTTTAGATAATATACATAAAGAATTCATTTCTTGGGTAAAATTCTTTTATATAAAAAATTATGAGTGTCTAGTAAATTTATTTACTAGACTCAAAAAGCGAATAATTTTTTATTTATAAATTGGAGAGAATATGTCAAATTTAATAAAAGAAAATACTATCTTTGAAGAAGTAGAAAAAAAATGCCATACTTTCGTCAATAATACTCCTGTAATGGATAAATATAAAAAACGTGAAATAGATGCATATTTCTTTGATAAAAGTATAGAATTAGATTTAAAAAAAGCAAAAGAAGAAGGCATAGAACAAGGCATAGAGAAAGGCGAAAAAAATAAAGCAATATCTATGGCTAAAAATATGAAATCTAGAGATATGGATTTAAATCTTATCAGTGAATTAACAGGCTTGAGTATAAAAGAAATAGAAGAACTATAATAAAGTTATAAAAAAGGCAAGAAATTTTTTATTAAAGCTCCTCCTTTTTATTTAACATTATTATTTAATTAACATTTAACATATAAAAAATAAATATATTTTCTTTTAGGATATACATATTTAACTTGAAAATATGATTATACTCCTCAATTTCTAAATCTTTGACATAAGAATTTTCATACTTTTTAAATTTACCAATCCTATTATAAGAATCTACAAACCACTCAAAGATATAAGAATCATTAAAAATACATTCTACAGTTTCATTTAAATATTTTATAGATTCTTCATAATTGACATTTTTATTATAAGATCTTCTAAACAAGACCAACTATTAACATCATTAGGATCTAATTCTACTGCCTTATTGAAACATCGCATAGCATCTTTATAGTCGCCATTTTGATTATAAGAAGTAGCTAACCAACTCCAATTAGTTTGGTTATTAGGATTTAATGCTACCCCTTTTTCACCTGCTTCTATAGATTTTATATATTCGCCATTCCTATTATAACTCCTACATAACCAATTCCAACTATTTGCATCATCAGGATCTAATTCTATTGCCTTATTTAAACATCGTATAGCTTCCTCATAATTGCCATTCTGATTATAAGAAGTACCTAACCAATACCAATTACTAGCATTTTCTGGATTTAATACTACTCCTTTTTCGCCTGCTTCTATAGATTTTATATATACGCCATTCTTATTATAACTATCACATAACCAACTCCAACTACTCGCATCATCAGGATTTAATTCTACTGCCTTATTCAAACATCGTATAGCTTCCTCATAATTACCATTCTGATTATAAGAAGTACCTAACCAATGCCAATTAGATTGATTATTAGGATTTAATGCTACTCCTTTTTCGCCTGCTTCTATAGATTTTACATATTCGCCATTCCTATTATAGCATTCACATAACCAATTCCAACTACTCGAATCATTAGGGTTTAATTCTACTGCCTTATTCAAACATCGTATAGCTTCCTCATAATCGCCATTCTGATTATAAGAAGTACCTAACCAATGCCAATTACTAGCATTTTCTGGATTTAATGATAATCCTTTTTCACCTGCTTCTATAGATTTTACATATTCCCAATTCCTATTATAGCACTCACATAACCAACTCCAACTACTCGCATCATCAGGATTTAATTCTACGGCCTTATTCAAACATCGTATAGCTTCCTCATAATCGCCATTCTGATTATAAGAAGTACCTAACCAATGCCAATTACCAGCATTTTCTGGATTTAATTCTACGGCCTTACTTAAACATTTTATAGATTCCTCATAATTACAATTCTGATTATAAGAAGTACCTAACCAATGCCAATTACTAGCATTTTCTGGATTTAATTCTACGGCCTTACTTAAACATTTTATAGATTCCTCATAATTACCATACTGATTATAAGAAATACCTAACCTATACCAATTCAAATAATCATTAGGGTTCAATTCTACTGCCTTACTTAAACATCGTATAGATTCTTCATAATTACAATTCTGATTATAAGAAGTACCTAACCAATACCAATTTAAATAATCATTAGGGTTCAATTCTACTGCATTACTTAAACATTTTATAGATTCCTCATAATTACCATACTGATTATAAGAAATACCTAACCAATACCAATTCAAATAATCATTAGGATTTAATTCTATTGCCTTACTTAAACATCGTATGGCTTCTTCATAATTACCATTCTGGTTATAAGAAGTACCTAACCAATGCCAATTACTAGCATTTTTTGGATTTAATGCTACAGCCTTACTTAAACATTTTATAGATTCTTCATAATCACCATCTTCATAATATGATTTACCTTGTTCAAATAAATCATTTATATTTTCTTCATTAGAACTATTTAAAATAGCATCATCAACATTTTTTCTATCCAATATCAAACAACTGTCCAAAATATTTTTTGATATTCCTTTTCTATCTTTTATATAATACTCAAATTCTTTTGCTCTTTTATCTGATAACCCATACTTGATCTTTCTTTTATTCAATAATTTTCTTCCGCTTTCATCTATAGTTCCGTCTTCAAGCATATCTTCCAAAAGTCCATAATATTCTTTTTCGCCTTCTGTATTAAATTTAGGTTTATTTTTATTTTTCATTTCTTGTAATGCAAAATCTTCTATCTCTTTTGCTCTTTCATCTGATATGCCGTATTTCGATTTTCTTTTATTTAATAAAGCTCTTTCACTTTCTTCTATAGTACCATCATCTAACATATCTATTATAAGTTCATAATAATCTTGTTCTTGATGTGTAAAATTCATAATTATACTCTTTTTTAATTATAATTGCTTGAAATACTAAAATAAAGACATTAATATATTAAGCATTTTCAAAAATTTAGTTTTTTATTGAAAAAATAATTAATAAAGTTTGTCAAAATTTTTATTTGATTTTTTAACATAAAATAAACCTTAAATTAATATTTCATGAAATTAGTATATATAATAATACTTGTCTGTCAATATTACATATTTAATGTATATAAAATAAAAACAAGAGGTTTATTCCCCTTGTTTTTGTTATAAAATAAATAAAATATTTTAATAAAAATAGTTTTTAATTTGCAGCAACCTTAAAAACTAAAACAGCCAAAAGAACTATTATTACAATTCCTATTCCTCCAATTATAAGAAGCCCCCATTTTATATATTTAATTAATTTTGATAATGAACTATTTGAATCAACTACACCATTTTGTACACCATTAAGAGCACCCACAATCAATAATAAAGCGTCTTCAAACCAACCAACAACAGGCAAAACATCAGGAACTAAATCCACTGGTGAAACAGTATAGACAATAGCTAATATTAAAGGTATCCAAGGCATTATTCCAGATTGTGCTGGTTTTGACGGCTGACTGGAATTATCATTGTAGTTATTATATTCACTCATAAAAAAACTCCTATTTTATATTATTAATAAAAATGAAAACAATTGTTCAATGAATACAAATTTAACAAAAATAAAATTACATATATTCTAAACACAATTAAATTTACCACAGTATTATACAATATAATAATTATTTATCAATATTTATTATAATATACAACAATAAAAAAAGTACATATCAAAAGCCTTATTAAAGCTGATAATATGTACTTAAATATCTTTATTAAATTATTTATTAATTATATTTTTCGTAATAGTAAATTTTACTAGAATCAGCACCATAACTTATTTCACATTCTGTTTCACTTTTAAAATAAAATATTATGCTTCCTATCACTGGAAGATTAGGTATAACTAATTCATAATATCTTTTTTCATCATATTTATCATTCTCCCAATTCTGAATATAATGAGTGCTAGATGAACCATCTTTATTATAAAAAGTTAAGGGGCTGTCCTAGATAACTTAAATTTGTTAAAATTTAAGTATGAAACGAAGTAAATTAAGTAAAGATAAACAA